>NZ_JBSFWR010000069.1:0-45512 GCF_053594915.1 Kitasatospora sp. NPDC002543
GTCGTCCAGCTGCGCCTTGATCGGCGGCGGCGCCTTCAGCAGGATCTGCCAGGTCACGTACATCGCCAGCAGCAGCGGCGGGATGCCGAGGTCCCACTCCCGGGGGTTCAGTGGGGTGTTGGGGTGGGGCTATCGCGGGGTTCAGGCGGCATCGGGGGTGGCGGGGCCGAGGTCGAGCTCGGCCCAGACGGTCTTGGAGTTGGGCTCGCGGGGGATGGTGCCCCAGCGGTCGCAGAGGGCGTCGATGAGGGTGAGGCCGCGCCCGGTCTGGGCGTTGGGGGTGTGGACGGTGGGAAGGATGGGGAGCCTGTCGCCCCGGGGATCGCTGATCTCGATGCGGAGGGTGGTGCCCCGGCGCACGGAGGTGGTGAGCGAGAGGTGAAGCTCGAACCCGCGCCCCGCAACGCGTCCGTGCGTGATCGCGTTCGCGGCCAGCTCCGCGATGACCAGCAAGGCGCAGTGGAAGGGTTCGGTGTGCGTGGAGTTCAGCCCCCAGTCCGAGAGTTGACGACGCGCCAGGCGCCGGCAGATGGCCGCACCCTTGGGGGAGGCGGTGAGGGTGGTGGTGTGGGACCGGGGGTTTTCGAGGGGGATTTCGGTCGACATGGGAGATAAGCGTGGCCGGGCGGACGTACGCTGACCAGCACCCCGACGGGCACGGAGAGTACCTGTACGGGTGCGGAGGGTTGGCCTGCCGGTCGACCCAAGATCGAAAGAGATGGGCTGCAATGGGCCTTGAGGGAAGCGTCTTCGATGACGGCGAGACCGCGGAGGGGTTCGACGGGGTCGCCGAGTTCTACAGCGCGGTCGGAAAAATGATCAAGCTCTTCCGTGAACGGGCCGGAATCACGCAGAAGCAGCTGGCCAAAGTCACCGGTTACAGCGAGGACCACGTCGGGGCCGTGGAACGGGGCGTGCGAACCCCGAGGATCGAGTACCTCACGGTGGTGGACGACGCTCTCGACGCTGGCGGGCTGCTCAAGGTCGTTGCGGACGACGTGATGAAGGCGAAGGTGCGCGTGTCCGAGAGGCACCCCGCTTACAACAAGGCCTTCACGCAAGAAGAAGGCAAGGCCCTGGAGATCCACAGCTACAGCACTCTACTCATCCCTGGATTGCTTCAGACCGAAGCTCACATGCGAGCGCTCTACGAGATGCGCAGGCCATGGCTCTCGGTGGAACAGATCGACACGTGGGTTGCAGCGCGACTCGCTCGCCAAGAAATCCTCACCCGGTGGCCCTTGCCGACCATGAGCTGGGTGATCGACGAAAGCGCCCTTCGACGCCCGATCGGAGGTTGGGATGTACACCGAGAACAGCTCGAACGACTCCTCAAGGTGGCGGAAATTCGCGGTCTTGAGCTGCAGATCATGCCGCTCGACGCACCCGAAAATGCGGGCATGGGCGGGCCCTTCACACTTCTCACCCCTCCCGGGCGTCCACCGATCGCGTACGTGGAAGTCCAGCACGTCAACAGACTGATCACGGAGCCGGAAGAAGTCCGTAAGATGGCTGCACGGTACGGCACCCTCAGGGGGCAGGCGCTCAACATGAGGGAGTCCTTGGCCTTGATCGAAATGATCCTGGGAGAGCGATGAACATGGCCGAGCTGGCTTGGTTCAAGAGCAGCTACAGCAGCAACGAGGGCGCAGAATGCGTCGAGGTCGCCGAGACTCCCGGCACCGTCCACGTGCGTGACTCCAAGGACAAGTCCGGCCCCCAGCTGGCCTTCGAGCCGACTGCCTGGGAGGCGTTCGTGAAGTTCGCCGCCACCGCCGAGGTCTGACCGAACCGACCTCCCCTCAACGGCCCACCACCTTCCCGGCGGCGGGCCGTTGGCGTACCGTCAGGAAACATGGATCTGGCATGGTTCAAGAGCAGTTACAGCAGCAACGAAGGTGCCGCATGCGTCGAGGTCGCCGAGACTCCCGGCACCGTCCACGTGCGTGACTCCAAGGACAAGTCCGGCCCCCAGCTGGCCTTCGAGCCGACCGCCTGGGAGGCGTTCGTGAAGTTCGCCGCCACCGCCGAGGTCTGACCGAACCGACCTCCCCTCAACGGCCCACCACCTTCCCGGCGGCGGGCCGTTGGCGTACGCCCCCACGTCCGAGCCGCCCAACCGCCCGGCCATCCGCCGCGACCCGTACAGATCCGGGATGTCGGGCGGCCCCGTCAGCCCTCGCGCACGGCCAGCAGGCAGGCAGACGTAAAAGCCTCACAGCGGCAGGGGCCTGGCTTCGACGACGTTCGCCATGACGATGGTGGAGCTGAGACGCTGGACGCCGGGCAGGGTGGCCAGGCGTTCGTCGTAGAGCTTCCGGTAGGCCGCCAGGTCGCGGGCGACGACGCGCAGGAGGTAGTCGGGGTCGCCGAACAGCCGCTGGGCCTCCAGGACGTCGGGGATGTCGGCGACGGCCTGTTCGAAGGCCGCGACGGTCTCGCGGTCCTCGTAGCGCATGGTGACGAAGACCAGTGCCTCGAAGGTCAGGCCGAGGGCGGCGGCGTCGAGCCGGGCGTGGTAGCCGACGATCGCGCCGGAGCGCTCCAGGGCCCGGAGCCGGCGGTGGCAGGGCGACACGCTCAGGCGGACCCGCTCGGCGAGCTCGGTGAGGGTCAGCCGCCCGTCACGCTGCAGTTCGGCAAGGATTTTCCGGTCCACGTCGTCCATGGAGAAGATTCTTCCATTCCATGATGGCTCTCAGGAAAAGCTTGGAAGCATATTCTGGTCAAACCCGCCTATCCTTCCCTCCAGGACACCAGGGGCGCATGTCCGCGCGACGCGTCCGTCATACGAATGGATCCCCGATGAGCACCACCACGGCGCCGGAAGCCGCCGAGGCCCCGGCCGCCCCCCAGCTGAGCCACGGCCTCAAGCAGCGCCACCTCTCGATGATCGCCCTCGGCGGCGTCATCGGCGCCGGCCTGTTCGTGGGCTCCGGCGCGGGCATCGCGGTGGCCGGCCCGGGCATCATCCTGGCGTTCGTCGCGGCCGGGCTGCTGGTGATGCTGATCATGCGGATGCTGGGCGAGATGTCCGCCGCGCACCCGGCCTCCGGTTCCTTCTCGGTGCACGCCGAGCGCGAGATCGGCCCCTGGGCGGGCCTGACCACCGGCTGGCTGTACTGGGTGATGATCGGCGTCGCCGTCGCCGTCGAGGCCACGGCGGCCGGCGCGATCATGCACTCCTGGGTCACCGGGGTTCCGGCCTTCGTCTGGGTCGGCATCTTCATGGCCTTCTTCTGCGCCACCAACCTGACCGCCGTGAAGAACTTCGGCGAGTTCGAGTTCTGGTTCGCGGCCATCAAGATCACCGCGATCGTCGCCTTCCTCACCCTGGGCGTGCTGGGCGTCACCGGTGTCATCGGCCACGCCCCCGGCACCGCCAACCTGACCGGCCGCGGCGGCTTCCTGCCGCACGGCGGCGACGGCCTGATCACCGGTCTGCTGCCCGCCGTCTTCGCCTACGGCGGCCTGGAGGCCGTCACCATCGCGGCCGCCGAGTCCGACGACCCGCGCCGCAACGTCGCCAACGCCGTGCGCACCGCGGTCTGGCGGATCGCGATCTTCTACATCGGCACGATGGCCCTGGCCGTCACCCTGGTGCCCTGGGACGACCCCGACGTGGTCGCGCTGGGCCCCTACGTCACGGTGCTGCAACTGCTCAACGTCCCCGGCGCCGCCCTGGCCATGAAGATCGTGGTGCTGATCGCCCTGCTGAGCGCGATGAACGCCAACATCTACAGCGCCTCCCGGATGGTCTACTCGCTCGTCACCCGCGGTCTGGGGCCCCGCGCGCTGGCCAAGGTCACCGGCGGCGTCCCGCGACTGAGCGTGCTGGCCTCCTGCGGCTTCGGCTTCGCCGCCGTCCTGGCGGGCTACATCTGGCCGGACACGATCTTCCTCTGGCTGCTGAACTCCACCGGTGTGGCCATCCTGGTGCTCTGGCTCTTCATCGGCGCCGCCCAGCTGCGCATGCGCCGCCGCGTCGAGCGCGAGAACCCCGAACTGCTCACCGTCCGCATGTGGGCCTTCCCCTACCTGACCTGGCTCGCCATCGCCGCCGTGGTCGCCCTCCTGGCCCTGATGACCACCAGCCCCGACAACCGCGCCCAGCTCTACGCGGCCGGCGTCCTGGTCACCGCCCTGGGCGCCGTCGGCCACTGGCACCAGCGGCGCACCGCGGCGACCGCGGCGACCGCCCAGGAGCCCGGCCACACCCCGTGATCCCGGACGAGGCCCGGTTCACGGACGGTGACCCGAACGAAGGGACCGCGAGCGCCGGGGTGCGGGCGGCCGGTCAGGACACCCGGTCCGCAGCCCCGGCGAGCCTGGCGGCCTTGGCGGCGCGCTCGGCGAAGACCTTCTCCCTCCGGTCCGCGGTCTGCTTCATCATCCGCTTGCGGTCGCGGGCGGAGAGGCGGTCGATGTAGAGCCCGCCGTTGAGGTGGTCGGTCTCGTGCTGGAGGCAGCGGGCGAAGTAGCCGGCGCCCTCGATGGTGATCGCCTCGCCGTGCTGGTTGACCCCGCGCACCACGGTGCGGGCCGGGCGGGCGAGCTTGGTGCCGGCGCCGGGGACGGAGAGGCAGCCCTCGGTCTCCTCGATCAGGGCGCGGCCCGGGTCCTGCTCCTCGATCACCGGGTTGAGGATGTGCCCGGTGTGCCGGACGCCGTCGTCGTCGGGGCAGTCGTAGACGAACAGGCGCAGGTCCACGTCCACCTGGTTGGCGGCGAGGCCGCAGCCGTCGGCGACGTGCATGGTGGCGAACATGTCGTCGATGAGCCGCGCCAGCCGCTCGCTGCCGAAGTCCTCCTCGGTGGCCGTGCGGCAGCTGCGGCGCAGGATCTCCTCCCCCACCTCGGTGATCCGCAGGACGGTCGGACGTTCGCGCAGCTCGGACACGGGCGCTCCTTCGGGTGGTCGGGCTTGCTGTCGACTTTGCAAAGTAGCAGACTTTGCAAAGTGACCGAAGACCTCGTCAGAACCGGCCCGCTCCCCGAGCACGCCGTCCGCACCGCGCTGCTGGAACTGCTCGCCGAGCACGGCACCGTCACCTCCACCGAAGCCGCCGCCCGGCTCGGCCTCAGCTCCGGCCTCTGCTCGTTCCACCTGCGGCAACTGGCCCGGTACGGGCAGATCGAGGAGGCCCCGGCCACCGACGGGCGGGCCCGGCCGTGGCGGCTGCCGCAGGCCCGGCCGGCGGCCGGGGAGGCCGAGTTCGGCGAACTGGCGCGCGGACTGGAGGACGAGAGCTACCGGCGCTGGCAGGCCCGGCGGGCCGAAGCCCCCGCCGAATGGCAGCAGGACGAGGCCTTCAGCACCGTCGTCCATCTGACGCCCGAGGAACTGACCGCCGTCGGCGAGGCCGTCCGGCAGGTCCTGGCCCGCTACCGGGGCCGCGACACCGACCCGGCCGCCCGACCCGCCGGGGCCCGGCCGGTCGCCGCCGTCGCCCGGCTCTTCCCGCTCCTCGACGAGTAGGCCCTCAGCCGTCGGGTCCGTTCCCCGGGTGGGCGCTCAGGCGATCCGGGCCCGCGCCGCCGCCCGGACCAGCGGCCCGGCCACCAGGCCCAGCACCGCCCCCAGCGCGACCCCCTGCACACCGTCCCAGACGTCCTGCACGTCACAGACCCGCCCGATCGCCGGCAGCGCGTAGTGCACCACCGACACCGCGAACGGCAGCACCGCCGCCCCCAGCAGCGCCACCGCCGCCCGCCGCCGGGTGCCCGCCAGCGCGGCCGCGAAACCGACCGGGGCGTACGTCGCCAACTTGAGCCCGATGTGCCGCACACGCAGCAACTCGCCCGGCGAACGCGGCCGGCCGCCCTCCACCGCACAGTGCCGGACGGCACCCTCCGAGAGCCGGAAGGCCTCCGGCAGCAGCGTCGCCACGACCACCCCGCCCAGCCCGAGCAGCAACACGAAGCCCACCACCCAGTGGGCCCGCAGCAACCGCCCCACCGGCCGGTTCAACAGCGCCGCGGGCACCAGCGAGAGCAGCAGCCCGGGCCAGAACATCGGCATCCCGCCGAGCACCGCACTGATCACGCCTCAAACGGACGCCCCGCGCACCCGCCCGGTTCTCGCCGGTTCCCACCGGGGCGCAGCGAGAACCGCCGGAGGGTCACCGCGCGGTCACCGGACGGGCATCATGAGGCAGATCGAAACCGAAGAGCACCCGAAGACCAGGAGCCGGCCATGTCCGACCAGGAGATCCCCCGCGTCCCGATGGCCACCGAGGAGATCGAGGCGGCCAACGTGGGCCCGGCCCCCAGGCTCGACGGCCCGATCACCCTGCGCGAGCACGACCCGCGCTGGCCCGCCGCCTTCGCCCGGGAGGCCGCCCGCGTGGAGGCGAGCCTGGCCCGGCTGGACCACCGGATCGAGCACGTCGGATCCACCTCCGTGCCCGGCCTCCCCGCCAAGCCGGTCATCGACATGCTGCTGATCGTCCCGGACTCCGCGGACGAGGCCTCCTACCTGCCCGCCCTCGAAGCCCTCGGGTACCGGCTCGTCATCCGCGAGCCCGACTGGTACGAGCACCGCGTCCTGCGCCACCACGACATCGACCCCGGCGCCGACTACGCGAACCTCCACGTCCTGTCCGCCGGCTGCCCCGAGAACGACCGGATGCTGCGCTTCCGCGACCGGCTGCGCCGCCACGACGGCGACCGCGAACTGTACGCCGACGCCAAGCGGGCCCTGGCCCGGCAGTCGTGGGAGTACCTGCAGAACTACGCCGACGCCAAGTCCGAGGTGATCGCGGGCATCATCGAGCGGGCCACCGCGGAGGACTGACGGCGTGGCACCGGGCCGGCCCCGACGGCGGGAGGGCCGACCCGCCACCGGGCCTCCCCTGCCGGGTCTCCCCCACCGGGTCTCCCCCACCGGGTCTCCCCCGCCGGTTCTCAGTGCGGGATCGAGGAGATCAGGTCCTGCGCGCCCTGCCGCTTGAGCGCCAGGGCCACCGACGTCCCCAGGTCCTCCGGGCTGAGGGCGCCGGCCCACTCGTGGGCGTCCAGCACCTGCTTGCCGTCCGGGGTGAAGACCCGGCCGCGCAGCGACAGCCGGCCGTCCCGCTCCGCCCTCGCGTAACCGGCGATCGGGCTGTTGCAGTGGCCCTGCAGGGCGTGGAGGAACATCCGCTCGGCCGCCGCCTCCCGCCAGGTGTCGTGGTGGCCCAGGGAGGAGACCGCGTCGATGGTCGCGGCGTCGCCCTCGCGGCACTGCAGCACCAGGATGCCCGCGCCGATCGGCGGGCACATCGCCTCGATGCCGAGCACCTCCGTGATCCGCGCCCGCTCGCCGATCCGCTCCAGGCCGGAGACGGCCAGCAGCAGCGCGTCGACGTCCCCGGCCTCCAGCTTGGCGAGCCGGCTGTTGGCGTTGCCGCGGATCGGGACGCACTCCACGTGCGGGTGGGAGGCGGCGAGTTGGGCGACCCGGCGCACCGACGAGGTGCCGATCCGGGTGCCGGGCGGCAGCGCGGCCAGCGGCAGGCCGCCGGGGTGGACGAGGGCGTCGCGGATGTCGTCGCGGCGCAGGTACGCGGCGAAGACCGTGCCCGCCGGCAGCGGTCGGTCGGCGGGCACGTCCTTGAGGCAGTGGACGGCGACGTCGGCCTCCCCGGCGAGCAGCGCGGCGTCGACCTCCTTGGTGAACGCGCCCTTGCCGCCGAGCTGGGCGAGATCACCCGTCCAGCGGTCGCCCGAGGTGGTGACGGGCACCACCTCGGTACGCAGGCCCGGGTGCAGGGCGGCGAGTTCGGCGCGGACCCGCTCGACCTGGGCGAGCGCCATGGGTGAGGAGCGGGAGACGATGCGGATCAGCTCAGCGGTGGCCATGGCGCAGATGATAGGCCTCCTCACAGCACCGACTGAGCATGCGTCAGTTCCCGTGACCGGGCGCGGCGGGCCCGCGCACGGCGGAGAGCCGGTCGGACGATCCGACCGGCTCTCCACCGCGACCGGGAACCCGGCCACTCGTCGTGCACCCGGCTACTCGTCGTGCACCCTGTCGCCCGTCGCGCACCCGGCTACTCGTTGTGCACCCGGCTACTCGTTGTGCAGCACCTCGGCGATCGGCAGGCGCGCCGCCGAGCGGGCCGGGACGAGGGCGCCGAGGACGGCGATCGCGACGCCCGCCACGGCGAGACCGCTCAGCAGCGGGCCGTTCCAGACGTCCAGCGTCTCCTGCGGGAACACGATCGTCCCGACGTTCTCGGCGATCAGCCGGTGGGCCACCACCCCGACCGGGATGCCGATGATCCCGCTGGCCACGCCCTGCCAGGCCACCGAGGTGACCGTCATCGCCACCACCTGCCGGGGCGTCATCCCGATCGACTTGAGCATGCCCAGATCCCGGCGGCGCTCGCGGACGGTGAGCAGCAGGGTGTTGAAGACTCCCAGCGCGGCGACCACCGACAGCAGCACCGTGAAGATCGTGGTGAAGGCGATGACCGCGGCGATCGGCCCGCCCAGGTCGGGGTCGAAGACCGAGGCCGAGAGGCTCGGATCGGCCTCCGACACCGCCTTGCGGTACGCCTCGGCATCGGCGCCCACGGCGAGCGTCACGTCGTACTCGACGACGTGCGGATCGTCGGTGAGGGCGGCCCTGGTGGCGTCGTTGGAGGCGAACGCCCGGGGGTTGCCCTCGGACTCCTCGCCGACCAGGGTGACGGCCAGCTGCCGCCCGTCCAGGTCCAGGGTCACCGTGTCGCCGAGCTTGAGCCCGTGCTGCTTCAGGAACGACGGGCCGGCCTCGATCTCGTTCGGGCCGGTCGCCGGACGGCCGTTCACCACCGACAGCCACTTGGCGTCGACGTCGCCACCGTAGAAGTCCGCGAACGCGGGCTGGGCGTGCCCGACCAGCCCGACCTGCACCAGCCCGCGCGTACCGACCCGCTCGGCCCCGGGAGCGGCCCGCAGCATCGCCTCCGTCCCGGCCGGGGTCAGCGTGGGCGCGATCCGGTTGCCCGCGAAGTGGGCCGTCCGGACGTTGACGTGGGTGTGGCCGTCGGTGTGGTCCACCAGCCTGGTCAGGGTGGTGCTCAGGCCCGCCGTCATCGTCACGGTGACCACGCCGAGCACGATCGCCGCCATGGTCAGCGCCGTACGGGCGGGGCGGGCGAACGGCTGGCCGAGGCCGAGGCTGACGGCGCGCGGCAACCGGGTGCCGCTCAGCCAGCGCTGGACCTTCAACCCGCGGCCGCCGCGCGGGGCGCTGCCGGCCGAGATGGCCTCGGCGGCGGAGAGCCGGTGGGCGCGCGAGGCCGGGAGCAGCGCCGCGAGGACGACCAGCGCCGGGACGCCGGCCAGGGTGGCGGCCGGCAGCCAGCCGGCGGGCTCGATCACGGCCGTGCCGGTGACGATCCCGGAGAACGCGGACCTGAGGATCGGGTACGACGCCACCCAGCCCGCCACCGTACCGAGGACCGTCCCGGCGACCGCCGGCACCGAGACCATGGTCAGGTAGACGGTGACGACCTGGCGCGGAGTGAAGCCGATCGACTTCAGCACGCCGATGTGCCGGTAGCCGGAGACGACCGCACCGCTCACCACGTTGCCGACGATCAGCGCCGAGACGACCAGGCCGAGCACGCCGAAGACCGTCATCAGCGGCAGGTAGGCGTCGGCCCCCGCCGAGAAGGCGTCCTTGAGCACCAGGTACGACTGGACGCTGGTGACCGCGTCGCCCGGCAGGCCCTCGGTGGCCGCGCCCATCGCGGAGGTGAGCCGCTGCTCGCTCCCGGCGTCGGTGAAGCGGTAGAGCATCTGCCGGCCGGTGGGGTGCAGGGCGGAGGCCTGCTCCGGGGTGACCCAGCCGCCGGCGCTCTGGCTCATGCTGGTGGCGAAGCCGACGACGGTCAGGTGCCGGCCGCCGCCGACGGGGAGCGGGGAACCCAGGAGCTTGTCCGACGCGCCCCCGAACGGCGAGTTGAGGACCACCTCGCCGGGTGCGGTGACCCAGCGGCCGGACAGCAGCTCGACCCGGTCCACCGGCCCCGCCGGGTCGGCCCGGCCGACCAGGGTCAGCGGTCCGGGCGGACTGCCGACCCAGTCGGTGGGGATGTCCACCACGACCTGGTCGAACGGCCCGGCGGCCGCCTCGACGCCCGGCCGGTGGGCGGTGGCGGACAGTTGCTCCGCCGAGGCCCCGGCCGGGTCGAAGGACGCCACGACGTGGGCACCGCGCTGCCCGTCGAAGGCCTCGTCGAAGGGGGCCCGGGCGGCGCTGATCACCGCGAGGGCGAGCAGCACCGTCGTGGTCGCGCAGAAGACGACCAGGCCGATCACGACGGTCTGCACCCGGCGGCGCTTCACGGCCGCCCGCGAGGCCCGCCACACCGCGCCGCCGGTCATGCGGACGCCTCCAGCATCCGCTCGTTCGCCACGCGCCCGTCCGCGACCTCGACCAGGCGGCTGGCGCAGCGGGTGGCGAGGTGGGGGTCGTGGGTGACGATCAGCAGGGTCTGGCCGATCTGGTTGAGGTCGATCAGCAGGTCCATCACCTGCTCGCCGGAGCGGCTGTCCAGGGCGCCGGTGGGCTCGTCGGCGAGCAGCAGGGCCGGGCGGTTCATCAGGGCGCGGGCCACCGCGACCCGCTGGCGCTCGCCGCCGCTGAGGGTGGCCGGGTAGACGTCCTTGCGGTGGGCGACGCCGAGT
This sequence comes from Kitasatospora sp. NPDC002543, assembly GCF_053594915.1. NCBI lineage: Bacteria > Bacillati > Actinomycetota > Actinomycetes > Kitasatosporales > Streptomycetaceae > Kitasatospora > Kitasatospora sp. NPDC002543. Next base: position 10,663 of record NZ_JBSFWR010000069.1, read on the forward strand.
TCGTCGAGCAGTTCCAGCGCCCGGCGGCGGGCCTGGCGGGCGCTGGTGCCGGTCAGCTGGGCGGCCAGGGCGACGTTGTCGAGGGCCGGGAGGTCGTCGATCAGGTTGAAGAACTGGAAGACCATGCCGATGTGGCGGCGGCGGAACAGGGCCAGTCCGTTCTCGTTGAGCTGACCGAGGTCCTGCCCCTGGACCCGGACCGTCCCGGCGGTGGGCCGGTCCAGGCCGGCCACCATGTTCAGCAGGGTGGACTTGCCGCACCCGGAGGGGCCCATCACGGCGACCGCCTCGCCGGCGCGGATCCGCAGGTCGACGCCGTCGAGCGCCTTGGCGTCGCCGAACTCCTTGTGGACGCCGGACAGCTCGACGACGACCTGCGCGTCGTCCGGCCGGGAGGTCGTCCCGTCGTGGTGATTGCTCATGGTGGACGACCGTAGGCGCGGGGCCGCGGGCGGCACGTCCCACCCCGGGTGTAACCACGGCGGCCGTAGTACCCGGGATGTACGGGCCCGGCACCCCCGGATGATGTGGATCATGCCGTGACCTGCGAAGCTGACGCCGTGTGGGGAACGGGGTGGGACTGGGCGGCCGTCGCGACGGCCGGTGCGGCGAGCGCGGCGGCCGGGTGGCTGGCGGTGGCGCTCGCCCGGGCGCGGCGGCTGCACCGCGCGGCCATCGGCGAGCGCGGCTGGCTGCTGGAACGGGAGCGGGAGAGCGCCGCCCGGACCGCCGTGGACGCCGAACGGGCCAGGATCGCCGCCGAGTTGCACGACATCGTGAGCCACAACGTGAGCCTGATGGTGGTGCAGGCCGGGGCCGCGCGCGAGGTGCTGGCCACCATGCCGGAGGAGGCGGCGGCCGCGATGTCGGCGGTCGAGGCGGCCGGGCGGGACACCATGACCGAACTGCGGCACCTGCTCGGGCTGCTCGCGCCCGCCGCGGACGGCGGCGAGGAGTCCGGGGCGGACGGCTTCGCGCCGCAGCCCAGCCTGGGCCGGCTGAGCCCGCTGATCGACCGGTTCGCCTTCGCCGGGCTGCCGGTCGAGGTGCGGATCTCGGGCGAGCCGAGGCCGCTGCCCGGCGGCATCGACGTGACGGCGTACCGGATCGTCCAGGAGGCGCTGACCAACGCGCTCAAGCACGGGGACGGGGTGACGGCGGAGGTGACGGTGCGCTACGCGGACCACTACCTGCGGGTGGAGGTGCTCAACAGCGGCCCGAGCGTGCTCTCCGGCGGGGCCGCCCCGGCGGCGGGGCGGCCGGACGGCGCCGGGCGCGGGCTGATCGGCCTGCGGGAGCGGGTCGCGGTGTACGGCGGGGACCTGGACGCCCGGCGGCGGCTCGGCGGTGGCTTCCGGGTCCGCGCCCGCATCCCGCTGGACCGGCCGTGACGGAGGGGACCATGGAGCACGAGCAGGGGCACGAACAGCGGCAGCACGGGCAGCACGGGCCGCAGCAGGAGCGCCGCCCCCGGGTGGTGATCGCCGACGACCAGGAGCTGGTCCGCACCGGTTTCCGGATGATCCTCACGGCGCGCGGCATCGACGTGGTCGCCGAGGCCTCCGACGGTGCCGAGGCGGTGGCCGCCGCCGTCCTGCACCGCCCGGACGTGGCGCTGCTGGACATCCGGATGCCCGTCATGGACGGACTGGAGGCGGCCCGGCGCATCCTGGCCCGGGCGCCCGGCTGCCGGGTGATCATGCTGACCACCTTCGACCTGGACCACTACGTCTACGCCGCGCTGTCCGCCGGGGCCAGCGGCTTCCTGCTCAAGGACGTCACCTCGGCCCATCTCGCCGCCGCCGTACGGCTGGTGGACACCGGGGACGCGCTGCTCGCCCCCTCGATCACCCGGCGCCTGGTCGAGCGCTTCGCGGCCGGCGCCCCGCGCCCGGCCCCCGGCGCCGACGGCCCGCCGCTGCACCGCGACCTCGCACCGCTCACCCCGCGCGAGACGGAGGTGCTCGCGCTGCTCGGGCGGGGGCTGTCCAACACCGAGCTGGCGCGCGAACTGACGCTCAGCGAGTCGACGGTGAAGACCCACGTGGCCCGGATCTTCGCCAAGCTCGACCTGCGGGACCGGGCACAGGCGGTGGTGCTCGCGTACGAGACCGGGCTGGTCGCGCCGGGCGGGAGCTGACCGGCGGCCCGCCCCCGCCGGGCGCAACTCCCGCGCCCCGGAGGCCGATTCGCGCGACTATCATCCGAATGTCACTCCTTGGAGTTAAATCTTCACCGGATTCCCCTTTTTGCCATGTCATGGGGCACCATCTGCATGTCCACGCCCGAACGTGACGATCACCCCCGGGCGCCCCGGAACGACGAGAACACCTGGACCGGCCCGTGACCACCACCGCCCCCGTGTGGGACTGCCCCTTCCACCACACCGACGGCCTGGAGTTCGACCCCCTCCTGAAGCGACTGCTCACCGAGGCCCCGGTCGCCAGGATCCGGCTGCCGCACGGCGAGGGCGAGGCCTGGCTGGCCACCCGCTACGAGGACGTCAGGACCGTCACCACCGACCGCCGGTTCAGCCGCGCCGCGGGCATCGGCCGCGACCTGCCCCGGATGACGCCCGCCCCGATCGCCCAGGCCGAGGCGATCAACCTGATGGACCCGCCCGCCCACAACAGGCTGCGCCGGCTGGTCGCCCAGGGCTTCACCAACCGCCAGGTCGAACGGATGCGCCCGGCCACCCAGCGGACCGTCGACGGCTACTTCGACGAGATGACCGAACACGGCGCCCCCGCCGACCTGATGCACTTCCTGGCCGGCCGCCTCCCGCTCACCACCATCTGCGAACTGCTCGGCATCCCCGCGGCCGACCGCACCGAACTGCGCGGCCACGCCGTGGCGATGATGCGGATGGGCCCCGGCAGCCGGGACGGCCAGGAGGCCGCCAAGACCGCCCTGCGCGACTACTTCACCGACCTCACCGCCGCCCGCCGGGCCCACCCCGGCGAGGACCTGATCAGCGCCCTGGCCACCGCCCGCGACGGCGACGAACTGCTCGACCCGGACGAGCTGACCGTGATGGCCATGGTCCTGCTGGTCACCGGCCACGACACCAGCACCTACCAGCTCGGCAACCTCACCTACACCCTGCTCACCCACCCCGAGCAGCTCGGCAAACTGCGCGCCCGGCCGGAACTGCTGCCGCGCGCCCTGGAGGAACTGCTGCGCTTCGTCCCGTTCCGCCAGGGCGTCGGCATCGCCAGGGTCGCCACCGAGGACGTCGAACTGGGCGGCGTGCTGATCCGGGCCGGCGAGGCCGTGCACGTCTCCTACCTGACCGCCAACCGGGACCCGGCCGTCTACGAGCGCCCCGACGAACTGGACCTCGACCGCGGCGAGCCCACCCACATGGCCTTCGGGTACGGCCAGCACCACTGCCTCGGCTCCCACCTGGCCCGGATGGAGCTCCAGGTCGCCATCGGCACCCTGCTGCGCCGCTTCCCCCGCCTGCGGCTGGCCGTCGACCCCGCCGAGCTCGACTGGGACTCCGGCTCGATCTGGCGCTTCCCCCGCACCCTCCCGGTGGCCTGGTAGCCCCTCCCCCGCCCACCGTTCCCGCAGCACTGGGGAGACCCGCACCCATGGCCACGCTCTGCCGCCCCGCCATCGCCGTACCCGAGCACGTCATCACCCTCGACCAGACCCTCGACCTGGCCCGCACCCTGCACGCCGGCCACCCCCGGCTCGGCCTGGCGCTGCGGCTGATCGAGAACACCGGGGTGCGCACCCGGCACCTGGTCCAGCCCATCGAACGGACCCTCACCCACCCGGGCTTCACCGTCCGCAACGAGGTGTACGAGCGCGAGGCCAAGCGGCGCGTCCCCGAGGTGGTCGAACGCGCCCTCGCCCACGCCGAGTTGACGGCCCGCGACATCGACCTGATCGTCTACGTGTCCTGCACCGGCTTCATGATGCCGTCGCTGACCGCCTGGCTGATCAACACCATGGGCTTCCGCTCCGACACCCGCCAGGTGCCGATCGCCCAGCTCGGCTGCGCGGCCGGCGGCGCCGCCGTCAACCGGGCGCACGACTTCTGCCGCGCCTACCCGGGCGCCAACGTGCTGATCGTCGCCTGCGAGTTCTGCTCACTCTGCTACCAGCCGACCGACCTCGACGTCGGCTCGCTGCTCTCCAACGGCCTCTTCGGGGACGCGGTCGCCGCCGTCGTGATGCGCGGCAACGGCGGGCACGGCGTGCAGGTCGAACGCAACGGCTCGCACCTCGTCCCGCACACCGAGGAGTGGATCTCGTACGGGGTGAAGGACACCGGCTTCCACTTCCAACTGGACAAGCGGGTGCCCGGCACGATGGAGATGCTGGCGCCCGCGCTGCGCGGCCTGGCCGGCGAACACGGCTGGGACGTCTCCGGGCTCGGCTTCTACATCGTGCACGCGGGCGGCCCGCGCATCCTGGACGACCTCTGCCGCTTCCTCGACCTGGAGCCGGCCACCTTCCGCTACAGCCGGGCGACACTCACCGAACGCGGCAACATCGCCAGCGCCGTGGTCTTCGACGCCCTGGCCCGGCTGTTCGCCGACGGCGGCGCACCCGAGGGCACCACCGGGCTGATCGCGGGCTTCGGACCGGGCATCACCGCCGAGATCTCGCTGGGCAGTTGGATCGGCGCACCCGCCGAGGGGGCGCGGCCGCGCCGGCCGCGCGCCATCTCCACCTCCGACATCGCCCTCGTCCATCCCACCGCCCCCCGCCGTTTCCCGACCGGCACTACGATCTCCTGATGACCGATACCACGGAGCGCACCGACACCTCTGCCAGATCCGCCGAACTCGCCGCCCTGTTCCCCGCGTTGCACGCGCCGCAGTACTGGAGCTGGGGCCGCTTCGACGCCCGGTTCTCCACCGAGCTGCCGCCGGACGCACTGGTCACCAACATCCACCTGGTCGGCTTCGCCGACGACCGCGTGGTGCTCTGCCGGGACGACCGGGACCACTGGTTCCTGCCCGGCGGCACCCGGGAACAGGACGAGACCATCGCCACCTGCCTCGACCGCGAGCTGCGGGAGGAGGCGGGCGCCCGGCTGATCGGCGAGCCGCACTGGCTGGGGGCGCACCGCTGCCGCACCGAGGACCCGGCGCCGTACCGGCCGTGGCAGCCGCACCCGGAGAAGGCCTGGCTGTGGGGCTGGGGCGAGGTCGCGCTGGAGTCCGCGCCGACCAACCCGGCGGACGGCGAGCAGGTGGTCGAGGTCCGCGCGGTGCCGCCCGCGGAGGCCAGGCGGCTGCTGCTGACCGGGCACGACGCCTGGTGGGGCGAGCTGGTCGAGCTGGCGGTGGAGCTGCGCCGGCGGGCGGCCGGGCAGGGCTGAGCCCTGGGCCGAGCCCGCTGCGGCGCCTCCCCCACGGGTGTGGCCGCGGCTGCTTCCGCGCGCGCTCCCGCGGTTATTCCCGCAGAGCCGGAAGACCACTGGAACGGCCGAACACCAGCGAGCCATGTCCGTTTTGCGGTGATATGACTCGGCCATGGACACCACATCGCTGGCCGTGGACTACCCGGCGCTCCACATCTTCTGGACCATGCTGGAGCTGTTCCTCTGGATCCTCTGGTTCTTCCTGCTGTTCAAGATCATCACGGACATCTTCCGCAGCCACGACCTCGGCGGCTGGGGCAAGGCCGGCTGGCTGGTCCTGGTGATCATCCTGCCGCTGATCGGCGTCCTCGCCTACCTGATCGCCCGCGGGCAGTCGATGGGCACACGGGACGTCGAACAGGCGCAGCGGTCCGAGGCCGCGTTCAAGGCCTACATCCGGGACGCGGCCGGCACCGGGCCGGGGGGCGGCGGTGGCGGCTCCACCGCCGTCGGTGCCACCGGCCCCAGCCACGTCGAGGACCTGGCCCGGCTGGCGGACCTGAAGGAGAGGGGCGCCATCTCCGACGAGGAGTACCAGAAGGCCAAGGACAAGCTCCTGGCCTGACCCGGCCCGGCGGGCGCCGATCGGGGCCGATGGGTTCCCCCAGCGGCCCCGTGGCCCGGCGCCGGCCTCGACCGGGTCCGTCGCCGCACCCGGCCGGGCCCGTCGCCGCCCCAGGCCGGGCTCAGCGCCGCCCGGAGCGCCGCTCGCCCGGGCCGTCGCCACCGCCGGCCAGGCCGGCCCGGCGCAGCGCGTCCGCCATGGCGCTGTTGGCGGGCGCACCGCCGCCGAAGCCGCCGCGGTCCCCGCCACGCTCACCGCCTCCGCGCCGGTCCTGGCCGCCACGGCCACCCTGGCCGCCCTGACCGCCCCGGTCACCTCGGTCGCCGCCGCGGCGCTCCTGGCGCGGCGGGCGGGCCTGGCGCTCGCCACGGTCCCCGCGCTCCCCGCCGCGCTCGCGCCCGACCTCGTCGTCCAGCCGCAGGGTCAGCCCGATCCGCTTGCGCGGCACGTCCACCGTGAGCACCCGGACCTTGACGATGTCGCCGGGCTTGACCACCTCGCGCGGGTCCTTGACGAAGTTCTTCGACAGCGCCGAGACGTGCACCAGCCCGTCCTGGTGGACGCCCACGTCCACGAAGGCGCCGAAGGCGGCGACATTGGTCACCACGCCCTCCAGCACCATGCCGACCTCCAGGTCGCCGATCTTGTCGACGCCCTCCTTGAAGACGGCGGTGCGGAAGGCCGGACGCGGGTCGCGGCCCGGCTTGTCCAGCTCGCCGAGGATGTCGGTGACGGTCGGGACGCCGAAGGTGTCGTCGGCGAAGTCCGCCGGGCGCAGCGCCCGCAGCCGCTCGCCGTTGCCGATCAGCTCGCGCAGCTCACCGCCGGTCGCCGCCAGGATGCGGCGCACCACCGGATAGGCCTCGGGGTGCACGCTGGAGGCGTCCAGCGGGTCCTCGCCGCCGGGGATGCGCAGGAAGCCGGCGCACTGCTCGAAGGCCTTGGGGCCGAGCCGGGAGACGTCCTTGAGCTGCTTGCGGGTGCGGAACGGGCCGTTGGCGTCGCGGTGCGCCACGATGTTGTCGGCCAGCGTGCCGGTGACCCCGGAGACCCGGGTGAGCAGCGGCGCCGAGGCGGTGTTGACGTCCACGCCGACGGCGTTGACGCAGTCCTCGACGACGGCGTCCAGCGAGCGGGAGAGCTTCACCTCGCTCAGGTCGTGCTGGTACTGGCCGACACCGATCGACTTGGGGTCGATCTTGACCAGCTCGGCCAGCGGGTCCTGGAGCCGGCGGGCGATCGAGACCGCGCCGCGGATCGACACGTCCAGGTCCGGCAGCTCCTGCGAGGCGAACGCGGAGGCCGAGTAGACCGAGGCGCCGGCCTCGCTGACCATCGCCTTGGTGAGCCCCAGCTCGGGGTGGCGCTTCAGCAGGTCCTCGGCGAGCTTGTCGGTCTCCCGGGAGGCGGTGCCGTTGCCGATCGCGACCAGGTCGACGTCGTGCTTCCTCGCCAGCGCGGCCAGGGTGGCCAGGGACGCGTCCCACTTGTTGGCGGGCTGGTGCGGGTGGATCGTGTCGTGCGCGACGACCTTGCCGGTGGCGTCCACCACGGCGACCTTCACCCCGGTGCGGAAGCCCGGGTCCAGTCCCATGGTGGCGCGGGTGCCGGCCGGGGCGGCGAGCAGGAGGTCCCGCAGGTTGGCGGCGAACACCCGTACCGCCTCGTCCTCGGCCTCGGCGCGCAGCCGGGACCGCAGGTCGATGCCGAGCCGGACCAGGATGCGGGTGCGCCAGGCCCAGCGGACGGTGTCGCCCAGCCACTTGTCCGCCGGGCGGCCGCGGTCGGCGATGCCGAAACGGGCCGCGATCCGCTGCTCGTAGTCGTTGTCGCCGGGCAGGTCGCCCTCGGCCTCGCCCTCGAACGGGGAGAGGTCGAGGTCGAGCACCTCCTCCTTCTCGCCGCGCAGCATCGCCAGGATGCGGTGCGAGGGGAGCTTGGTGTACGGCTCGGCGAAGTCGAAGTAGTCGGCGAACTTGGCGCCGTCGCCCTCCTTGCCGTCGCGGACCCTGGCGACCAGCCGGCCGCGGGTCCACATCCGCTCGCGCAGCGAACCGACCAGGTCGGCGTCCTCGCCGAAGCGCTCGACCAGGATCGCCCGGGCGCCCTCCAGCGCGGCGGGGCCGTCCGCGACCGACTCGTTCAGGTACCGGCCGGCCAGCGCGGCCGGGTCCTGGGACGGGTCGGCGAGCAGGGTGTCGGCCAGCGGCTCCAGACCGGCCTCGCGGGCGATCTGCGCCTTGGTGCGCCGCTTCGGCTTGAACGGCAGGTAGATGTCCTCCAGGCGGGCCTTGGAGTCCGCGGCGAGCACCCGGGCGCGCAGCGCGTCGTCCAGCTTGCCCTGTGCCTCGATCGACTCCAGGACGGCCGCCCGGCGGTCCTCCAGCTCGCGCAGGTAGCGCAGCCGCTCCTCCAGGGCGCGCAGCTGGGCGTCGTCGAGGGAGCCGGTGACCTCCTTGCGGTAGCGGGCCACGAAGGGGACGGTCGCACCGCCGTCGAGCAGGTCGACGGCCGCCTTCACCTGCCCCTCGCGGACACCCAGCTCCTCGGCGATCTTCCGCTCGATCGCCTGCTGGGCCTGCCGGGCCACCTGTTCGACTGCCGTGGTCACGAAGCCGGTCACCTTCTCCATCAGTGCTTGCGCCGTACGCCCTGCATTCTGGCAGGTACCGACGACGACGACCGGCCGCGCCCGGGACGGCCGGGCGTGGCGCGGGCCGCCGGGAGCCCCGTCGCCGACGGCCCGGGCCCGTCGGGAGCCGGCGGGCCCGGCCCCGGCGGAACGTCGACGGGCTTGGCCCCAGCGGGACTTGAGCGGGGCCCAGCCGCGCCTTCCTAGGCTGACGGGCATGGACACTCTGGATGCCGCCGCCGAGCTGGAGCGGCTCGCCGCCGCCAAGTACCTGCTGTTCACCACGTACCGGAAGAACGGCACTCCGGTCGCCACCCCGGTCTGGGTCGCGCGCGACGGTGACGCACTGGTCTTCACCACCGTCACGAAGACGGGCAAGGTCAAGCGCCTGCGCAACCGTTCGGACGTGCTGGTCGGACCGAGCGACATCCGCGGGAACCTGCTCGGCGCCCAGGTGCCGGCCACCGCGGCGCTGGACCCCGACCGGGCACCCGCCTACCGGAAGCTGCTGCGGCGCAAGTACGGCCTGCTGTGCGCGGTGGCGCTGACCGCCAACGTGCTGCGCTTCGGCAAGGGCGGCACCATCGGGGTGCGCGTCACCTTCGACTGATCCGCTTCGAACCACCGTCGCAATGTGCGCAGTTCGGGAATCCTGCTGAACGGAAACGATCTGCGCTGTACGCTGCCGGGCATGTGCGCTGCCACCCGGATGCACCCCGACGGACCGCTGGTCGACGCGGCCCTGGTGCGGCGGCTGATCTCCGCCCAGTTCCCGCAGTGGGAGCGCCTCCCGGTCACCCCCGTCCCCACCCGCGGCGCCGACAACGCGATGTTCCGCCTCGGGCCCGAACTCGCCGTCCGGCTGCCCCTGGTGGAATGGGCCGCCGGCGGCCCGCGGCGGGACCAGCAGTGGCTGTCCCGGCTGGCGCCGCGACTGCCGCTGCCCGTCCCGGCACCGCTCGCGGTCGGCCGGCCCGCCGCCGGCTACCCGTGGGAGTGGTCGGTGCTGCACTGGCTTGACGGCAGCAACCCGGTCGTCAACGCCCTGGCCGCACCCCAGGCCCTGGCCCGCGACCTGGCCGGCTTCGTCAACGCCCTGCGCGCCGCCGACCCGGCCGACGCCCCCGCCTCCCAGCGCAGCGTCCCGCTCGCCTCCCGGGACGGCGCCACCCGCGCCGCCATCGCCCAACTCGCGGGCTCGATCGACACGGCGGCCGCGACCGCCGTGTGGGACAAGGCGCTCCGGCTGCCCGAGTACGCCGGCCCGCGGGTCTGGCTGCACGGCGACCTCACCCCCGGCAACCTGCTGCTCGCCGGCACCGGGCGGCTCTCGGCCGTCATCGACTTCGCCCTGACCGGCATCGGCGACCCGACCGCCGACCTGATCGTCGCCTGGAACCTGCTGCCCGCCGCCGCCCGCCCGGCCTTCCGCGCCGCCCTGCACGCGGACGAGGCCACCTGGGCCCGCGGCCGCGCCTGGGCGTTCTCCATCGCCCTGGTGACGATCCCGTACTACCGCCACACCGACCAGGCGCGGACCGCCAACGCCCGCCACGTCGTCCGGGAAGTGCTGGCCGACCGCAGCGTGTAGCCGCCCGGCCGGGGCCCTCGCCGGCCGGGCGGGGCCCGGCCGCTCGGGGGCCCGTCGGTCACCAGTTCCGGGGCGCGATCATCTCCTCCACGTCCACGTCCACGAACCCGTAGGCCGTCGCCACGACCCAGAAGTCCTCGGCGATCTCCTCCCGCGCCGCCGTCTCGATCTCGCTCCCCGCCGCCTCGAACTCCGCCTCCAGGGCGTTGAACTCCTCCGTCGCGGCGTGGGAGAGCACGTACAGGGCCGCCAGACCGGCCGGCTGCTCGGCCTCGATCCGCTCGCACAGCCGCACCAGGACCGCCCGGCCCTTGTCGACGACGTGATCGGGGAAGTACGGGTCCTCGTACATCCCCCGCAGGAACGCGTGCTCCGCCGCCCGCTGATTCGTGATCGCCACGACACCCTCTCCGTCACCGCCCGGCCCGCGGAGGATCCGCAGAAGAACCGACGCGCCGATCGTGCACGACGGCACTGACAACGACGGCACCGGCAACGGCGGCGCCGACAACGGCCGCACCCCTGCGGGTGTGCGGGCTCGCCGACCCGCGGACGAGGATCGAGATCGAGGCCACCGCCCGCCGGGCCTCGGCCTGAGACGCGCCCGCCGGGAACACGCCCACCGGAAGACCCGGTCAGAAACCTGCCCCGGTCAACACCCACTGCTAGCCTGATGCACATGACAGGACTGCGGGAGCTGAAGAAGGAGCGGACCCGGCGGGCCATCTCCGAGGCGGCCATCACGCTCTTCCTGGAGCACGGCTTCGACCGGGTGTCCGTGGCGGACGTCGCGACGGCCGCCGAGGTCTCCAAACCGACGCTGTTCTCCTACTTCCCCAGCAAGGAGGACCTGGTCGTCCACCGCTTCGCCGACCACCAGGAGCAGGCCGCCGAGGTGGTCCGCGCCCGGCAGCCCGGCGAACCGGTGCTCGACGCGCTCCTGCGGGACTTCCTGGCCGGCCTCGCCCGACGCGACCCGGTCACCGGACTCAACGACCACCCCGCGGTGCTCGCCTTCACCGCGCTCGTGTACGGCACCCCCAGCCTGGCCGCCCGGGTCGGCGAGTACGTGGCCCGCGCCGAGCGGTCGCTGGCCGCCGCACTGCGCGAGGACCCCGGACTCCCCGGGCCTCGGGACCTCACCGCCGCCCTGCTCGCCGCCCAGGCCACCGCCACCCAGCGGGTCCTCGCCCTGCACAACTGGCGCCGCATCCAGGACGGCCGCACCGCCGACGACCTGTACGCCGAGGCCGTCGACGACGCCACCCGCGCCTTCGAACTGCTCACCCGCGGCTACGGCCCTCCCACCGGGGAGCCTCGGACCGCTGACTAGAGTGTGCGCGCATGACGACGCGTCACCACTCCTTCGATGCCCTGCACAACTTCCGCGACCTCGGCGGCTACCCGGCCGCCGGCGGACGGTCCGTCCGGTGGGGGCTGCTCTACCGCTCCGACTCGCTCGGCAAGCTCGGCTCCCCCGCGGACCTCGACCGGCTCCGGGCCCTCGGCGTACGGACCGTGATCGACCTGCGCTACCCCTGGGAGATCGCCGCCAAGGGCCGGGTGCCCGAGTTCGAAGGGCTGGAGTACCACAACCTCTCGATCGAGCACCGCCCGTACGACCAGGCCGAGATCGACCCCGGGCTCGACCCCTGGCGCCACCTCGCCGACCGCTTCGCCGAGGTCGCCGAGGACGGGGTGAAGGAGATCCGCCAGGCCCTGGACGTCATCACGGCCGCCGAGGCCCCGGTCGCCTTCCACTGCGCCTCCGGCAAGGACCGCACCGGGCTGATCGCCGCCCTGCTGCTCACCCTGCTCGGCGTCGGCGAGGACGACATCGCCGCCGACTTCGCGCTCACCGAACTCGCCACCCCGCACCTCGTGGCCGACTGGCACGCCGCCCACCCCGGCCGCACCCTGCGCTGGCCCTCCTACGGGCGCGCCCCGGAGGCCGTCATCCGGCTCACCCTCGCCGACCTGGCCGCCCGCCACGGCTCCGTCGAGGCCTACCTCACCGGCACCCTCGGCGTCGACCGCGACCAGGCCGACGCCCTGCGCACCCGGCTGCTGACCGACTGAGCCCACGCGCCGCGCGGCGGCGGGCCGTCGGCGCCGTCCGGGCCCGCGGCCCGCGGCCCGCGCGATAAACCCGTGGCGGGAGCGGACGGTCACGAACGACGATGCACGGCATGACCGAACAACTCGCGCGCTGGACCGAGGCCACCGTCCACCCCGACATGTGGGCGGACCCGGACGACGACCCCCGCAACAACGACGGGCCCGCCCCGGACGGCGAACTCGGAGCGATCCACGACGCCCTGACGAACCATCGGATCACCGTGCGGCTGAAGTGCGACGGCCTGGACCCGGAGCAGCTCGCCCGGCGCTCGGTGCCGCCGTCGACCATGTCGCTGCTCGGGCTGGTCCGGCACCTCGCCGAGGTGGAGCGGGACTGGCGGAACTGGATCACCGACGGCGAGCCGCTGCCCAAGCTGTACGGCGCACGGGACGCGGACTTCGACGGCGCCGTCGGCGAACAGGCCGTGGTGGACGCCGCGTTCCGTGACCTGGAACGCGAACAGAAGGCCCTGGACACCGAGTTGGCCGGGTACCAGGACCTGGGCGAGCGGGTCGGGAAGCACCGGATCGCGATCCGGGAGCTGCTGGTGCACCGGGTCGAGGAGTACGCCCGCCACTGCGGCCACGCCGACCTGCTGCGCGAGTGCGTCGACGGCCGGGTGGGCCAGTAGCCCCGGGCCTACCGGTTGCGGCCGCCCCCGGCGGGGCGGCCGCCGCCCTTGCCGGAGCGGGGCCCGGCCGTGCGGCCGGCGCCGCGCCCGCCCGCACCCTGGGCGCCGCCCCTGGCGCCTCCGCCGCCACCCCGGCCGTTCCTGGCACCGGCCGCCGGGGCGGGGGCGGTCTCGGGCCAGTGGCCGGGCCGGGTGAGGGCGGCCGGGAGGCGGGTGGTGGCGTCGCCGCGGGCGGCGTCGAGCTGGGCCTGGGTGACGAAGAGCGCCGTGGTGAGGTCCGCGCCGGCCAGGTCGGCGTCCCGCAGGTCGGCGCCGACCAGGTCGGCGAGCCGCAGGTCCGCTCCGGCGAGGTCGGCCGCGACGAGCAGGGCGCCGCGCAGGTTGGCCCCCCGCAGGTCGGCGCCGCGCAGCCGGGCGCCGAAGAGGTCGGCGCCCCGGAGCTCGCGGCGGCGCGGGACCTCGGCCCGGACCAGTTCGCCGGCCCGCAGCAGCAGCTCGCTGACCCGCTGCCGGTGGGCCGGGACGTCGACGGCGAGGATCTCCTCGGGGGTGCCGCCGGCCAGCCGGTCGGTCTCCGCCAGGGCCTGCCGCAGCTCCTCGTGGACGGGGAGGGCGGGGGCGAAGGTGAGCGCCTCGGTGAGGTACCGCAGCAGCTCGTGCAGCTGCCGCACGACCGGGAAGACGTCGAACATCGCCTTGGCGCTGTCCGGCTCCTCGCGCCAGCTGCGGCCGCCGAAGGTCACCTGGGAGACCCGCTGCCCGGCGCCGAAGCAGTCGTAGACGGTGCAGCCCTGGAAGCCGCTCTCGCGCAGCCGCACGTGGATGCCGCAGCGGAAGTCGGCCTGGAGGTTGTGGCAGGGACTGCCGGGCAGCTTGTTCATGGCGAAGTCACCGCCGGCGGAGAACGGCAGGGCGACGCAGCAGAGCCCGAAGCAGTCGGCGCAGTCGGACTGGAGCGGGGTCGGCGCGGCCGCCGTGGGGTCCTGCGGCGACTCGGTCTCGCGCACGTTCCGGGGTCCTTCCAGCGACGGGCGCCGGGCGGCGCCGTGAACCCGGAAATCCTACTGGGCAGACGCCCCTCGACGTCTGTAAGGTATGAATCCCGATAGAGACCATTACAAACGGGGGTGGGCGTCATGCAGGACCCGAACACCGGGGAACTCGTCCGGATGTGGATCGCGGGCTGGTCCGTGTCCCGCGGCTCCGCCGACCCGGTGGACCGGCCCTGGGGCTGGAGCATCGACGTCGGCGCACCGGTCGGCGAGGTGGGTCGGCACGTGCTGCCGGAACCGACCGAGGCCGACGTCCGCAAGCTCGGCGAGACCGTCACCGCCCCGGGCACCTGGCTGAAGCTGTTCGCCGAGGACGCCACCGTGCGCCCCTGGCTGGACGAGCGGTGGCGGCTGGACGCGCCGGGCTTCCTGATGAGCGTCCCGCTCGCCGCCGAGCGGCCCGCGGCCCCGGCCGGGTACACCGTGACCACCTGGGAGCGGGGCGGGGTCCTGCGGGTACTGGTGCGCACCGAGGAGGGGCACCTGGCCGCGCGCGGCCAGGCGGGCCTGGCCGGCCCGGTGACGGTACCGGACCAGATCACCACCGTGCCCGAGCACCGCCGCCGGGGCCTGGGCGCCCTGGTGATGCACACGCTCCAGTCCGCCGCGCACGCTCGGGGCGCGCGCACCGGCGTGCTGGTCGGCACCCCGGAGGGACAGGCGCTCTACACCGCGCTCGGCTGGACCACCCACGCCCCGATGGCGAGCCTGGTCCTGGAGCCGACCGGCCCCGAGTCCTAGAATCCCGGCCCCGGCCCCGGCTGCGGCTACGACTGCGGCTGGTACGGCAGCAGCTCCGGACGCTTCGCCGGGCGGCCGTCTCCCGAGGAGCGGCCGGTGAGGCGGCGGCCGATCCACGGGCCGACGTGGGTGCCGAGCCAGCGGGCGTCCTCGCGCAGCCGCTCGGCGCGGCCGGCCCGGTCGGCGGCGGGCAGCGGGGCGCGCCAGTCGAAGGCCGCGGGGCGGCCGAGCGCCTCCAGCACGCCCTCGGCGACCCGGCGGTGGCCCTCGGGCGACAGGTGGAGGCGGTCCTCGGCCCAGAGCCGGCGGTCGTCGAAGCAGGGCGCGGAGAACAGGTCGACCACGGCGAAGCCGTCCTGGCCGCCCAGTTCCTGGACGAAGCCCTTCATCCGCAGGATGGTCGGCAGCAGCCGGGTGCTGCCCGCCATCCGGCGGGTGGGGTCGGTGCTGGTGAACAGCACGACGGTGGCGCCGGTGGCGCGCAGTTCGGCGGCGCAGCGGCCGAACTGCCGCTCGACCTCGTCGATGTCGCAGCCCGGGCGCAGCACGTCGTTGAGGCCGCCGGCCAGGGTGACGAGTTCGGCGCCCATCGCGGCGGCGGTGGCGAGCTGCTCGTCGTGGATCTGGCCGATGAGCTTGCCGCGGACGGCGAGGTTGGCGTACCGGAAGCCGGCGCCCTCACCGCTGTTCTCGGCGGCGCCCTCACCGCTGCCCCCGGCGGCGTGCTCGGCGGCCAGGGCCTCGGCGACCCGGTCCGCCCAACCCCGGTAGTGGCCGTCCGGCAGCAGGTCGTCGCACATGCCCTCGGTGAAGGAGTCACCGACGGCGACGTAGCTGGCGTAGCTGCGGTAGGGGGTGGGCACGGGCTGGCCTCCGCTCTCCTGGACCGATTCCTGCGGTTCGACGATCCGACGATCGTACGTCCGCACCGGCCCGGGGCGGCGGCCGGGCCCCGGCGCTCACCGCACGTCCGGTACCCGTTCATCGGCCCGCGCCATCCCGGGCCCGCGGGGCGGCGGTCGGTGACGGGGCCCTGCCGTCGCCCCGTCGCCCCGTCGCGCGGAACGCCTCCGGAACGCCGCCGGGGAGCCTCCGGGGAGCCGTCGGACCACCGGTCGGGGCGCACGAGGCACCCGCCGCGCCCGGTCGACCGTCAGCCGGCCGCGACCTCCGCCTTCGGCGGCGTGAACCAGTGCTCGCGCACGGCGTCGGTGGGCCGCTGCTCGCCGAGGGCGGCCAGGCCCCACTCCCCCAGCGCCTCGACGACCGGCCGCAGTTCGCGGCCGCGCCCGGTCAGTTCGTAGACCGTCGCGCTGGCGGGCCGTTCGAGCTTGCGGCGGGTGGCCAGCCCGTCGGCCTCCAGCTGCTTGAGCCGGGCGGCCAGGATGTCGGTGGAGACGCCGGGCAGGTCGGCGTGCAGGTCGGTGTAGCGGCGCGGGCCGCCGAGGAGCTCACGGACGATCAGGAGGCTCCAGCGCTCCCCCACCGCGTCCAGGGCGCGGGCGACGGCGCAGTACTGGTCGTAGCTTCGGCGTGACATGCGGATCAGCATAGCCAAGAGGTTGGACTTTCCAAGTACACACTTGGTAGAACAAAGCTGAAGCAACGGAGCGGTGGTGACGGTCGGGAGGCCGCAGATGGAGTTTCGACAGTCCAGCAAGCTCAATGACGTGTGCTACGAGATCCGGGGCCCGGTGGTCGACCAGGCCAACGCCCTGGAGGAGGCCGGGCACAGCGTGCTGCGGCTGAACACCGGCAACCCCGCCCCGTTCGGCTTCGAGGCGCCCGAGGAGATCATCCAGGACATCATCCGCAACCTGCCCCGGGCGCACGGCTACAGCGACTCGCGCGGCATCCTGCCGGCCCGCCGGGCGGTGGTGCAGTACTACCAGCAGCGCGGGGTCCAGGGCGTCACCGTCAATGACGTCTACCTCGGCAACGGCGTCTCCGAGCTGATCCAGATGGCCGTCACCGCGCTGGTGGACGACGGCGACGAAGTGCTCGTGCCGATGCCCGACTACCCGCTCTGGACGGCCGCGGTCCGGCTGGCCGGCGGCAAGGCCGTGCACTACCTGTGCGACGAAGAGGCCGAGTGGTACCCGGACCTGGACGACATCGCCGCCAAGATCACCGCCCGCACCAGGGCGATCGTCGTCATCAACCCCAACAACCCCACCGGCGCGGTCTACCCGAAGGAACTGCTGGAGGGCATCCTCGACCTGGCCCGCCGCCACCACCTGATGGTGCTGGCCGACGAGATCTACGACAAGATCCTCTACGACGGCGCCGAGCACCACTGCCTGGCCGCCCTGGCCGACGACGTGCTGACCCTCACCTTCAACGGCCTCTCCAAGTCCTACCGGGTGGCCGGCTTCCGCAGCGGCTGGCTGGTCGTCTCCGGCCCCAAGCAGCACGCCACCGACTACCTGGAGGGCCTGACCATGCTCTCCGGCATGCGGCTGTGCCCCAACGTCCCCGCCCAGTACGCCGTGCAGGCGGCGCTCGGCGGCCACCAGTCCATCAACGACCTGGTACTGCCCTCCGGCCGGCTCACCGAACAGCGCGACATCGCCGTCAAGGCGCTCAACGAGATCCCCGGCGTCAGCTGCGTCAAGCCCAAGGGCGCGCTCTACGCCTTCGCCAGGCTGGACCCGGCCGTGCACCGGATCGTCGACGACGAGCGGTTCGTGCTGGACCTGCTGCTGCGCGAGAAGATCCACGTCGTCCAGGGCACCGGCTTCAACTGGCCCCGCCCGGACCACTTCCGCTTCGTCACCCTGCCCCGGGCCGACGACCTGGAGACGGCCATCAACCGGATCGGGCGATTCCTCGCCACCTACCGCCAGACCTGAGGCACGTAGGCTGGGCGGCCATGACCGTCCTGCGCTCCATCGCCCTGTTCGCCCTCGCCGCGCTCGCCGAGATCGGCGGCTGCTGGCTGATCTGGCAGAGCGTGCGCGAGCAACGGCCGTGGTGGCTCGCCGGGCTGGGCGTGGTGGTGCTCGGCGCGTACGGCTTCGTCGCCGCCCTGCAGCCGGACAGCGACTTCGGCCGGGTGCTGGCCGCGTACGGCGGGGTGTTCGTGGCCGGCTCACTGCTGTGGGGCATGGCCGTGGACGGCTTCCGGCCGACCCGCTACGACGTGCTGGGCGCGCTGATCTGCCTGGCCGGGGTGGGCGTGATCATGTACGGCCCCCGGCGCTGACCCGGCTCCGAACGCACCGGGGCCCCGGCACCGGACCTCCGGCGCCGGGGCCCCACCGGCCCTACGGGACCAGGGACTCGTCCCACCACGGGCGTCGTCCCATCAGGGGCGTGCCCTACCAGGGGCGTGTCCTACCAGCCCCAGCCGCCGCCCTGGCCGTCGTCGTCGCGGTCCGAGTCCCAGCCCTCGCCGACCTTGCGCAGGATCGTGTAGTTGTCGATCTGCGTGCCGTCCTCGGCCAGCGCGGTGACCTTCATGACCGACTTCTGGCCCAGCTGCTTCGGGGTGACGTCGACCTTGATGAAGGAGTAGCCGGTGTAGCGCACCCGCGACCACTGGATGGTCTCGGGGGTCTTCACCTTGCCCTTGCTCCAGTAGTAGGTCTTCACCTCGTCCTGGTGGTTCTCGTGCCCCTCGTAGGTGTCCGGCACGTCGAACTTGTACAGGCTGCGGCCGGCCGCACCCGCGGTGACGTAGACCACGCCGTCCTTGGCCGGCTCGATGGTGGCGCCGCTCGGCACCTGCTTCGAGACCTTGTTGCCGAGGATCGCGTCGGTGCGCTCGTAGATGTGGTTGTGGCCGTTGATGACCAGGTCCACCCGGTACTTCTCGAACAGCGGCACCCAGGCCTCGCGGACACCGCCCTCGGAGGCGTGCGCGACGGTGGTGGAGAAGGCGCAGTGGTGGAAGAAGACCACGACGAAGTCGACGGTCTCGTCGTTGCGCAGGTCCTTGAGGGTGCGCTCCAGCCACTTGGTCTGCTTGTTCGCCGAGATGCCCAGGTTCGCCGGGATCTCGTAGGAGACGTCGTTGGCGTCCAGCGAGATGACGCCGACGTTCTTGTAGCGGAAGGTGTAGACGCCGGGGACGCTGCGCGGGTCCGGGCCGTTGTTCGGCAGGAAGAAGCGGGCGTTCTCGCCGCCGTAGCCGTTCGGCGAGTACCAGGCCTCGATGTCGTGGTTGCCGTACGCGACCATCCACGGGATGTCGGCGGCGACCGTCTCGGTCTGCACCAGGAAGTCGTCCCAGGTCTTCGCGTTGAAGACGGACTTGTCCGGGTCGGTGCCGGAACCGGCCGGGTCGGCGTAGCAGATGTCGCCGGCGTGCAGGTGGAAGGCCGGGTTCTGGGCCTTGATGATGTGGTCGTTGCCGGCCGCGTGCGAGCTGACGCCCTGGTCGCCGAAGGCGGTGAAGGTGAACGGCTCGTACACCTTGCCCCAGCGGTGGTCGCGGGACGGCGCGGTGCGGAAGGTGTGCAGGGTGGAGATCCGCTGCTGCGAGGCCGGGTCGAAGCCCTCGTGGCCGACACCGTAGTAGTAGGTGGTGTCGGGGCGCAGGTCCTCCAGCGCCACGTGCAGGTAGTACTGGTCCACCGGCTGGCTGTTCGGGGTCAGCGCCGGGGTGTGCAGGGCGCGGACCTCGGCCTGGACCTTGTGGCTCAGCTCCCACGGGGTCCTGCCGAAGCGCAGGAACGGCTTCTTGACCGGGGCCGGGACCTGCCAGGAGACGCGGAACTGGGTGTCCGGCTCCGGGCCGAACTGGAGGTGACGGCCGATCGGCGCGACCAGCGAACCGTCGACACCGCTCGTCGTGCCACCGGTCAGCAGCTGCGGACCGGCCGGGGCGGCGAAGGCCGTCCCGCCGCCCAGCGCGCCACCGACGGCGACGGCGCCCACCGTCACGGCGCCGGCGCGCAGCATCCGGCGGCGGGAGAAACGGGCCCGCAGGTACTCGTGCTGCTCGGCCATGCTCATGCGGTCGGCAAGCTTGGCCGGCACGCCCATGTTGGGGATATCCATGCGCGGGACTCTTTCAGCGGCGCGTTGATCGCGCACGGACGCCGGGTGAACGGGTCGCAGCGTACCCCCCATTCGAACGCCAATGTTCGACCATGATTCGGTAAAGGACGTGCCCGTACCGTCGTGACGCCGCATCATGGCCCCCGGCGGCCCCACGGACGAGGCGGTGTCCGGCCGCCCCCGCGGACGGCCGGCCGGGGCCGGAGGGTCAGCCGGAGGGCTCGTCCCACTGGGTCGCGGTCCGGTTGCCGGTGCCGTCGCAGGTGCGGCAGATCTCGTCCCGGTAGGCGTGCTTGGCGCCGGTCGCGTCCACCCGGTAGCGCACGTACACCCCGGTGCCGTCGCAGAGGAAGCAGTTGCCGCCCCCGCCGCCCACCTCGGTGGTTCCGGTGCCCTGGCAGGTCCGGCAGCTGAGTCCGGCGGTCCGGCCGGTGCCCGCGCAGATGCGGCAGACCGTCGTCATCGGCTTCTCCCTCGCGCGGAACGCGGAAACGGCTGGGCGGCGTCCGGAACGGCCCGACGCCACCGGTCATGGTAGTGGGGAAGGCCCCGGGGCGGACCCGGGTCCGTCGTCGGCGGCCGTGATCTGACGATCAGCCAGTACCTCCGGGGTGCGGCCCCGCTCCGGCGGGCCCCCGCGGCCTCACTCCGGCAGGCCCTCGCGCCCTCACTCCGGCAGGCCCTCGCGGACCCGCCGGGAGACCGAGATCAGCTGGAGGTCGAGCAGCCCCGGCGGATCGGCGAGACCCGGACCGCCCGCGCGCACCCAGGCGGCGATGTCGTCGATCATCTCGTCCATCAGCACGAAGCCCAGCCACACCGGCCGGCCGCCCGCCGCCCGGCCCTCCGCGGAGGGGCCGACCACCACCACGTTGGACTGGGTGCACACGTCCAGGCACTTGACCGCCCGGACCCGGCCCGCCGAGCCCACCGCCGTCCGCAGCCGCTCGTACTGGCCCGCGTGGTCCACCCCGGGGTGCTTCGCCTCGGTGCCGCAGCAGCAGCCCCGGCAGACCGTGACGGTCACCGGGGCGCCGGCGCCCCGTTCGCGGACCCGGGCACCGTCGCGGTCTCGGCGGCTCATCGGTTCTCCTGACCCCTCCTGGCCGACGGCTCCCTGCGCACCGGCCTCCGCACTGTACCCGGCACCCCACCACCACCCCGGCCGCGGGTCGGATCCCGGTATGACAAGACTCTCAACAGGAGCCCCTCCCTTCGCTTAGGATGCGCACGACTCCGCGCCGACAAGGGGGGAAGCGCGGGTCACTCTCACGGGCAGGGGGACATCCGTGGCCACCGAAGCGGAGCCGAGAACCACCGGAACAGCACCGAGAACCACCGAAGCCGCACCGGGAACCGCCGGAACGGCGCCGCCAGGAGCCGGGACCGGTCCGGTCTCGCTCTACGAGGGGAACAGCATCGAGGAGCTCCGCCACGTGGTGGGCGCCCGGCTGGCCCCGCACCGGCTGACGGTGCGGGGCGAACAGCGGCTCCCGGGCCGGTTCCGCTCGTTCCACGAGGGCCCGGTCGCGCTCTACGACCTCGGGTACGGGGCGCCGGTGCACCTGAGCACCGGGGACCTCCCGGACTTCTACAACGTCATCCTGCCGTACGCCGGGGGCGGCCGGGTCGTCAGCAACGGCACCGAGCTGCCGTCCGCGCTGTCCGTGGCCGGGCCCGGGGACCGGGTCACCATGGAGTGGGACGCCGAGGCCCTGAACGGGGCGCTGGCGATGTCCCGGGAGTCCGTGGAGGAGGCGCTCGCCGTACGGCTCGGCGACCTGCCGCAGGACCAGCTGCACTTCACGCCCGTCCTCGACCCGGCCGACCCGGCCGTCCGGGACTGGCTCCGACTGGCCGACGCCTTCCGCGCGTTCTGCGTCTCGGAGCTGGGCCGCCGGTCCCCGCTGGGCATGCGGCAGTTCGAACGGCTGCTGGTCGACACCCTGCTGGACGCCCAGCCCCACTCACTGAGCCGGACACAGCCCGACCGCGGCCGGGCCCCGCTGCCCGGCCCACTGCGCCGGGCCGCCGACTACTGCGCGGAGCACGCCGGCGAGGCGCTCTCCGTCGCCGACATCGCCCTCGCCGCCCGGGTCAGCCTGCGCACCCTGCGGGAGGGCTTCCGGCGCCACCTGGACACCACGCCGCTGGCCTACCTGCGGCGCGTGCGGCTCGACCGCGCCCACCACGACCTGCTCGCCATCGCCGACGGCCGGGCCCACGGCACGGTGACCGAGGTCGCCTGCCGCTGGGGCTTCACCCACCTCGGCCGGTTCAGCGCGGACTACCGGCGCGCCTACGGGCGCTCGCCCTCGCAGACCCTCGGCCGCAACTCCTGACCTCCGCCCGCCGCTTCGGCCCGGGGCCGGCACGTCCGGCCCGGGCCCGACGACCTGGCCCGGGCCCGGCGGCGGACTGTCCGGAAAGATCCGCCGCCCGGGGCCGGAAGTGGATAGTCCCGGCCGACGGAGCGCGGGAGGCTTGGACAGGCCGTGCCGGTGCGCCCCCCACGGGGGAGGGGGCGCACCGGGTCGTGGGCCCCGCGCGGCCCTCCCCGACGCGCCCGCACGGCCCGCCGTCCGGCCTCGGCGCGCGCCCGCGCTACCCGACCGCGCGCGCCGCCGCCCGGCCGGCCGTGCGCCCCGAGAACAGGCAGCCGCCCAGGAACGTCCCCTCCAGCGAGCGGTACCCGTGCACTCCCCCGCCGCCGAACCCGGCCGCCTCGCCGGCCGCGTACACGCCCGGCAGCACCTCGCCGTCCGGCCGCAGCACCCGGGAGTCCAGGTCGGTCTCCAGTCCGCCCAGCGACTTGCGGGTCAGGATGTTCAGCCGGACGGAGATCAGCGGGGCGGCGGCCGGGTCGAGGATGCGGTGCGGGGCCGCGGTGCGGACGAGCCGGTCGCCGAGGTAGCGGCGGGCGCCGTGGATCGCGGTGACCTGGAGGTCCTTGGTGAAGGGGTTGGCCAGCTGCCGGTCGCGCTCCTCGACGGTGCGGCGCAGCCCGTCCGGGTCGATCAACGGCCGGCCGGCCTTGGCGTTCATGCCCCGGGCGAGGTCGGCGAGGTTGCCCGCGACCACGAAGTCCCGCCCGTGCCGCAGGTGGCCCCGGACCGGGGCGGGGGCGCCGGGCAGCGCCCGGCCGAGCACGCCGCGCACCGACCTCCCGGTCAGGTCGGGGTTCTGCTCGGAGCCGGAGAGGGTGAACTCCTTCTCGATGATGCGCTGGTTCAGCACGAACCAGGTGTACTCGTACCCGGTGGACATGATGTGTTCGAGCGTCCCGAGGGTGTCGAAGCCGGGGAACAGCGGGACGGGCAGCCGCTCGCCGCGCGCGTTCAGCCAGAGCGAGGACGGGCCGGGCAGGATGCGTATGCCGTGCCGGGCCCAGATCGGGTCCCAGTTCTCGATGCCCTCGGTGTAGTGCCACATCCGGTCGCCGTTGATCAGGCTGGCCCCGGCCCGGCCGGCGATCTCCAGCATCAGTCCGTCGACGTGCGCGGGCACCCCGGAGAGCAGCTTGGCGGGCGGGGTGCCCAGCCGGGCCGGCCAGGCCTTGCGGACCAGGTCGTGGTTGCCGCCGATGCCGCCGGAGGTGACGACCACGGCCTGGGCGCGCAGCTCGAAGCCCCCGGCCACCTCGCGCGAACTGGCCTCGCCCCGGCCCGCCGGGCTCGGCACCAGCACCTCGCCGGTGACGGTGTCGACGGCGCCCGCGGTGGCGGACAGCCCGGTGACCCGGTGCCGGAAGCGCAGGTCCACCAGGCCGCGCGCGGCGGCCGCGCGGACCCTCCGGACGAAGGGCTCCAGCAGCCCCGGCCCGGTGCCCCAGGTGATGTGGAAGCGCGGCACCGAGTTGCCGGGCCCGTCGGCGAGGAGGCCGCCGCGCTCGGCCCAGCCGACCACCGGGAAGAACCGCACGCCCATGCCGTGCAGCCAGGCGCGCTTCTCGCCCGCCGCGAAGTCCACGTACGCCTCGGCCCAGCGGCGCGGCCAGGCGTCCTCGGGCCGGTCGAAGCCGGCCGTGCCGAACCAGTCCTGGCGGGCGAGGGCGTGCGAGTCGCGGATCCGCATCCGGCGCTGCTCGGGCGAGTCGACCAGGAAGAGGCCGCCGAAGGACCAGTGCGCCTGGCCGCCGAGTCCGGTCGCGGGCTCCTGGTCGAGCAGGATCACCTTCCGTCCGGCGTCGGCGAGTTCGGCGGTGGCGGCGAGGCCCGCGAGGCCCGCCCCGATGACGATGACGTCGGCGTCCAGGGCCATGCGCAGTCCTCCGTCGCGGCTCGCGGTGGCGGCGCGTCCGGGACGCGCCGCCGCTGTGCGCCCGATACTGCGGCCGGTGGTGACGTCCGGTCAACCGGCGGGCGGGGAGCGCCGACCCGAATTCCGCTCCGGGCCGTTTCGGAATTGCCGCGAAGAGTCGCACTAAGAGTCGCACGAAGAGTCGTACGGAGAGCCGTGTGAAGCCGCGCGAGGAGCCGCGCGGCCCACCGGCGGGCGAAATGCGAAATGCCGCCCGGCATCCGCCTGACGGAATGTCGGCGATTTCCGCGCACACCATGGACGTCCGGGAAATCCGGCAGTAACTTACCTGCGAGTAGCCACGGCCCGGCCCGGCACGACCCCCACCCGTCGTTTCTCTCCCCCCAGGAGGAACCGTGCTCCGCCCTGCCCGGAAATCCCGGCACCTCCGGAATTCCACCGCCCTCGCCGCGGTCGCCCTCGGCGCCGCGCTCGCGCTCACCTCCACCGCCGCCCAGGCCGCCGCCCCGGCACCGAAGCACTACGTGGCGCTGGGCGACTCCTACGCCGCCGGCGCCGGCGTGCCGGGCCAGTCGGCCGGCCTGTGCCTGCGCTCCGACCGCAACTACGGCCACCTGGTCGCCGACGCCCTCAAGGCGGGCACGTACACCGACGTCACCTGCTCCGCCGCCAAGATCAAGGCGATGACCCAGCCCCAGTACGACGCCTTCATCAGGGTCAACGACCCGCAGCTGGACGCGGTGACCGCCGACACCGACCTGGTCACCCTCGGGATCGGCGGCAACGACCTCGCGGCGAGCGACCTCGGCCTCGGAGAACTGGTCGCCACCTGCAGCGCCGGCGCCGTGGTCAACCCGCTCGGCACGCCCTGCAAGGACGTCTACCACCACGGCCACTGGGACTGGAGCACGATGTCCTGGCAGTACGGCACCGACGACCTGGCCGAGCGGATCCGCACCACCATCGCCCCGCAGCTGGCCGACACCCTCCGGCGCGTCCACGCCAAGGCGCCCGGCGCCCGGGTGCTGCTGGTCGGCTACCCCTCGGTGCTGCCCGCCGACGGGTCGCGGTGCGTCCTGCGCCAGCCGGTGACCCCGGGCGACGTGGAGTACATGCACGGCGTGCTCGACAAGCTGAACGCCGCCCTGGAGTCCACCGCGGCCGCGAACGGCGCGACCTACGTGGACACCGCGACGCCGACCCTCGGGCACGACGTCTGCTCGGACGACCGCTGGATCGAGGGCGCGCTGCCCGGCTCGCCCGCGGTGCCGTTCCACCCGAACGCGACCGGCGAGCGGGTGATGGCGCAGGCGGTGCTCGCCGCCCTGAAGTAGCGCCGGCGCGGTCCCGGCCGCCGCGCACCGGCCCGCGCGGGCCCGGGAGGACGCGCGGCCCCGGAAAGCCCCGAGGGGCCGGTGACCCGACCCCGGTCACCGGCCCCTCGGTTCGTCGCGCTCGCTATTCGGACTTCGCGGGGGCGGACGCCCCCGCGGCCAGCCCGGCCGACCACTTCTCCTCGACGTTGCCGAACTTCCAGTAGGCGATCGCGGCCGCCCAGGTGAGCACGAACAGTCCGACGATCGCGTAGCCCACGAAGTTGAGGTCCAGCCCGCCGATCCAGGCGACCGGTCCGCTGGTGATGTCCAGTTTCTCGCCGAGCAGGCCGATCAGCTCGATCGAGCCGATCACCAGCGCGACCAGCACCGAGAGCCCGGTGACGGTCAGGTTGTAGTAGATCTTGCGGACCGGCTTGGAGAAGGCCCACTCGTACGCGAAGTTCATGAACGAGCCGTCGATGGTGTCCAGCAGGCTCATCCCGGCCGCGAACAGCACCGGCAGGGTGAGCAGCGCGTACCAGGGCAGCGAGAAGGCCGCCGCGCCGCCCGCCAGCACCAGCAGGGACACCTCGGTCGCGGTGTCGAAGCCCAGGCCGAACAGCAGGCCGACCGGGTACATGTGCCAGGGCTTGGTGACGGCCCGGGTGACCCTGCCGAGGATGCGGTTCATCAGCCCGCGCCGCTCCAGCTGGCGCTCCAGCTCCGCCTCGTCGTAGTCGCCGTGGCGCATCCGGCGGAAGACCTTGAGGATGCCGTTGAAGGCGCCCAGGTTGATCAGGCCGAGCAGCAGCAGGAAGGTGCCGGAGACGGTGACGCCGATCAGGCCGGTCATCTCGTGCAGCGTCGAGTCGTCGGACTCCAGCTGGCCGGCCAGCGAGCGGATGCCGAAGGCCAGCAGGGCGCAGAGGCCGAAGACGATCGAGGAGTGCCCGAGCGAGAACCAGAAGCCGACCGACAGCGGCCGCTTGCCCTGGCCCATCAGCTTGCGGGTGGTGTTGTCGATGGCCGCGATGTGGTCCGCGTCGAAGGCGTGCCGCATGCCGAGGGTGTAGGCGGTCAGGCCCATGCCGGCGCCGAACACCTGGCCGCCGACGTCGTAGTGCTCCGGCTCGACCAGCGCGAGCAGGGTGAACCAGCCGATGACGTGCAGCGCGAGGATGAAGCCGCCCATTCCGGCCAGGCGGATCCACTCCTCACGGGTGAGTCGGTCGCGCCATCGGGGGGCGGTCATCGTCGTGTCCTTTCGGCAGTGCGGTCGAAGCTGGGCCATCTTTCCGCCTCGGTGCGAGCAGTTGCAAGTCATGTGCAATTACGGATTCGTCTCCCCCCGCTCACGCACCGCTTCCGCGCGGCGTGCGCGCCGTTTCCACACGCTTTCCGCGCGCCTCCCGGAGATCGTCACGACCCGTACAAGGCCTCGTAACCTCGCAGGTCTTTCACCTCGCGCTCTACGCGCGGATACTCCCGTTCTACGCGCGAAAACCTGCGCGCCGGCACCTCAACTCCCCACGGAGGAACGGCTCATGACGATCCGTATTCGAACCGCTGCCGCCCTGGCCGGCACGGCGCTGCTCACGGCCGGACTCACCGTCCCCGCCGCCACCGCCGCGCCCGCCCCCGCCACCCCCACCACCAGGGCCGCCGCGGCCACCGCCCCGCACCGGGTGCTGTTCGACAACAGCAAGGCCGAGACCGCGGGCAACGCCGACTGGATCATCAGCACCAGCCAGCCCGACCCGCTCGCCCAGAACGCCAGCCCCACCACCGAGAAGAGCTGGACCGGCGCCCTGTCCGCCTGGGGCGTCGCCCTCCAGAAGACCGGCCAGTACAGCCTGAAGACCCTCCCGGCCGGCTCCACCATCAGCTACGGCACCGGCGCGGCGCTCGACCTCGCCAACTTCGACACCTTCGTGATCCCGGAGCCCAACACGAGGTTCTCCGCGAGCGAGAAGACCGCGCTCATGAACTTCGTGAAGAACGGCGGCGGCCTCTTCCTGGTCTCCGACCACATCAACAGCGACCGCAACAACGACGGCTGGGACTCCCCGAAGATCATCAACGACCTGCTGACCAACAACGGGGTGAACAACAACGACCCCTTCGGCTTCTCGGTCGACCTGCTCAACATCACCACCGACAACCCGCGCGCCGCCAACGCCCCGACCGACCCGGTGCTGCACGGCCCCTTCGGCACCGTCACCGGCTCGATCCTGCGCAACGGCACCACCTTCACCCTCAAGCCCGCCGACAACCCGAACGTCAAGGGCCTGGTCTACCGGACCGGCTACAGCGGCAACACCGGCGCGTTCTTCGTCACCAGCACCTTCGGCTCCGGCCGGGTCGCCATCTGGGGCGACAGCTCCCCCATCGACGACGGCACCGGCCAGTCCGGCAACACCCTGTACAACGGCTGGGACGACCCGGCGGGCACCGACGCCGCCCTCGCCCTCAACGCCACCGCCTGGCTGAGCAAGGCCTGACCGGCGGGCGTCCCCGGGCGGCGCCCGCGCACCGGACGGCACCCTCACCGGGCGGCGCCCGCGCACCGGACGGCACCCATTCACCAGGCGGCATCCGTTCACCAGGAAAAGGGCCGCTCCCTCCCCTACTGTCGGAATACCGAACACAGTCGGAACGCCGGCGCCCGGGACCGATGGGAGCGGCCATGCCGTCCTACCCCTTCCACACCACCCGCGAGGACCTGCGCATCCCGCTGCCCGACGGCACACGGCTGGCCGCCCGGCTGTGGCGGCCGGTCGGCGCCGAACCCGGCCCCGCCCTGCTGGAGTACTCCGGCGACCGCCTCACCGACCGCACCGCCGCCGAGGACGCCCGCCGCCACCCCTGGTACGCGGGCCACGGCTACACCGCCGTCCGGGTCGACACCCGCGGGCACGGCAACTCCGAAGGCACCCCCGGCGAGCCCGGCGGCGACCAGGAGCTGGCCGACGGCGCCGAGGTCGCCGCCTGGCTCGCCCTCCGCCCCTGGTGCAACGGCCGGCTCGGCCTGCTCGGCGTCGGCACGGCCGGCACCACCGCCCTGCGGCTCGCCGCCCGGACCCCCGACACCGTCGGCGCCGTGGTCACCGCCTGCCCCGAGGGCGGCCACCGGCTCGGCGGGGCCGTCCTTGCCGCCGACCTGCACACCCGGCTCACCGCCCTGGTGGCCGACGCCGCCCTGCCACCGGACCCGCGACACGTCGGCGACGCCTGGCGGGCCGCCTGGCTGGCCCGGCTGGAGTCGCTGCGACCGCCCGTCGACGACTGGCTCACGGCCGGCGAGTCCACCGTCCCGGTGTCCGTGCCCGCCCTCGCGGTGGCCGGCTGGGGCGACCCGTCCTGCTCCTTCGTGCTGCGG
This sequence comes from Kitasatospora sp. NPDC002543, assembly GCF_053594915.1. Lineage (NCBI taxonomy): Bacteria > Bacillati > Actinomycetota > Actinomycetes > Kitasatosporales > Streptomycetaceae > Kitasatospora > Kitasatospora sp. NPDC002543. The sequence continues at coordinate 39,336 of NZ_JBSFWR010000069.1, forward strand.
CTGCTCGCCGAGTCCCCGACCGCGCGCGCCCTGATCGGCCCCTGGCCGCACGGCCTGCCCGAAGCCGCCCTGCCCGACACCCTGCGCTGGTGGGACCACTGGCTGCGCGGCGTCGACACCGGCGCCCTCAAGGAACCCGCCCTGCGCAGCTGGCTCAGCACCCGCTGGACCGGTGACGAGGCCTGGCCCTCCCCCGACGTCCGCGAGATCCACTACGGCCTGGACGGGCCGCTGCGCACCGCCGGCACCGCCGCCCACGACCGGTACGTCCAGGTCCGCTCCCCGCAGCACACCGGCCTCAACGCCGGCGGCTACGTCCCGCACGGCCGCCCCGTCGACCGGCCCCCGGACCAGCGCGAGGAGGACGGCCGCTCGGTCTGCTTCGACTCCCAGCCGCTGCCCGAACCCGTCGAACTGCTCGGCGCCCCGACCGTACGGCTGCGGCTGCGCGAGGACACGGCACCCGCCCAGGTCACGGTGCGGCTGTGCGCGGTCGGCCCGGACGGCACCTCGGAGCTCGTCACCCGGGGCGTCCTCGCCGCCGACGGCCCGGACGCCGAGGTCGAGCTCGCGGCCTGCGCCCGGACCGTCCCGGCCGGGCACCGGCTCCGGCTCGCCCTCTCCTCGGTCTACTGGCCCTGGGTGTGGCCCCCGGCCGAGGACACCGGGTACGGCGTCGACCCGTCCCGCTCCACCCTGAGCCTGCCCGTGCGCCACCTCGCCGCCGACGTCGGCGCCCCGACCGTCACCTTCGAGGACCCGGACCTGCCCGAACCGCTCGACATCCACCTCACCGAACCGCTCACCGCCCGGCCCGAACACCTCACCGTGCACGACATCGGCCGCCACGAGTGGCGCACCGAGCTCTCCCCCGCCGACGACGGCACCCGCACCCACCCCGACGGCCTGGTCCGCGACGAACACACCGTCACCGCCTACCGGGTGCTCACCGGCGCCCCGCTCAGCGCCCAGGCGCGCACCGACCGCACCGTCCGGCTCGAACGGCCCGACATCGGCTGGGACGTCACCGTCCAGACCCGCACCCAACTGCGCTGCGACGCCGGGCACTTCCTCAGCGTCGTACAGCTGCGAGCACTGGAGGCGGGCTCGGTGGTGTTCACCCGGGAGTGGCAGCACCGGGTGCCCCGGGACCGCCCCTGACCCCTCCCGCGCGTCCGCACCCGGGGGTGTGCCTGGACCCACCCCGAAGTCGACAGCTACACGCAATGCCCGGGGGCGCGCCGAGCGGGATCGTCGACGGTGACGGCGAACGGCGATCACCCGGGGGTGGGCGGCATGCGGACGGAACACGAGCCGGTGAAGGCGGCGAGGACGGCGGCGACGGCTGAGCCGAGGCAGCGGTGGCGGGCACAGGCGGGGGTGTACCTGCTGGTCGCCTTCCTCGCGGCGGGCCTGTTCGGGGCGCTCCAGCCCGGCACCGGACTCCCCACCGAAGTCCTGCAGCTCACCCAGTTCGGCCCCGCCGTGGCGGTGCTGACGGTGGCCCTGCTCTGGCCCGCGCGGACCGGGGAACTGCTGCGCGGCGCGCTCCCGGGCCGACCGGCCGGAGGGCGCCGCCCCGGCGGCCGAGGGCGCCCCGCGCCCGGCGCCCGGTTCGGCGGCGCCGCCTTCCCGCTGGTACTGCTCACCGCCCCCGTGATCATCGCGCTCAGCGCCGGCGGGTACGCGCTGGCGCACGGCGGGGCCGCGTTCACCGATCCGCGCAGCCTCAAGGAGCCCTTCGCGCTGATCGTCGCGGCCCAGTTGCTCGGCGCCTGCGGTGAGGAGATCGGGTGGCGATGCCTGTTCCAGCCGCTGCTGCGGACCAGGTTCGGGCCGCTGCCGGCCTCGGCGCTGGTCGGCCTGGCCTGGGCCGGCTGGCACGTGCAGGCCTTCGCGCAGGGGCCGGTGTACGCGGGCGGGTTCCTCGTCGCCACGGTCTCGATGTCCGTGGTGCTGGGGCTGGCCCAGGAACGGGTGCGGAGCAACCGGCTGCTGACCGCCGGCGGCTTCCACACCCTGGTCAACCTCGGCATGCTGCTCTTCACGGCCGAAGGCTCCGCACTCGCCATGGTGACGCTCGCCGGAGCCTGCCTGCTCACCGCGGTGCCCTGGGCGCTCCGGGCGCCGGCGGCTACGATGACGGCGTCGGCGGCGCACGGGGCGCACTGAGATGACGGATCGACAGGTGGCCATGGCAAGGGGGGAGAAGGGCCTCCGCGGCCTCCGTAGCCTCCGCAGCGGCCTGGTCGCCGCCGGACGGTGCCAGCTCCTCGCACTGGCGACACTGCCGGTCGCCGCGACCAGCCTCCTGGTGATCGGCGTGCTCACCCTCGTCCCGCTCCGGATCGGCGTCACCCTGCTGCCGTCCGCGGCCCGCCGGCTGCGCCGGCTGACCGACCGGTACCGGCTCCGGGCCGTCGAGTGGTCGGGCGTGCCGGTCGGTCCTTCCGACCCGCCTCCCGCCGGGCCCGCCGACTCCGCGTTCGGCGCCGGAATCCTCAGCACCGAGGGCTTCTGGCGCGACCTCCGCTGGACCCTGCTCGAACCGTGGATCGGCGGCACGCTGGTCGCCACGCCGCTCTGGCTCGGCTACTACGGGCTGTTCGGCGCGGTCGTCCAGCCGTTCATCTGGCGGCTGGTCGACGACCAGAACTGGTACGCCTTCGTGCACGTCCACTCCACCGCCGAGATGCTGGCCGCCGCCCTGCTCGGCGCGGCCTTCACCGTCGGCGCGCTCCGGCTCGCGCCGACCGCCCTGCGCTGGCACGCCCGGTGGACCCGCCGGGCGCTCGCCGCCCCGCGCACCAGCCGACTCGAGCAGCGCATCGCGGAGTTGACGGAAACCCGGGCCGACACGCTGGACGCCCAGGCCGCCGAGCTGCGCCGGATCGAGCGCGACCTGCACGACGGGGCGCAGGCCCGCCTGGTCGCCCTCGGGCTCACCCTGGACGACGCCACCCGGAAACTGGACTCCGATCCGACCGCCGCCCGCGAGCTGCTGCGTCAGGTCCGCGCCACCTCCGAGCGGGCCCTGCGCGACCTGCGGGAGCTGGTGCACGGCATCCATCCGCCGGTGCTCGCGGACCGGGGCCTGGGCGACGCGGTGCGGTCCCTGGCGCTGGACAGCTTCCTCGACGTGGACGTGGCGGTGGCGCTGCCCGGCCGGCTGCCTCCGCCGGTCGAGTCCGCCGGGTACTTCGCGGTCGGGGAGCTGCTGGCCAACGCGGGCAAGCACGCCGGTGCCGGCCGGGTCCGGATCGGCCTGGAGCACGCGGACGGCGCACTGCGGATCACGGTCACCGACGACGGCCGGGGCGGCGCGGACCCGGCCAAGGGCAGCGGCCTGCGCGGCATCCAACGCCGGCTGAGCAGCTTCGACGGAACCCTCGCCCTGCACAGTCCGCAGGGCGGACCGACCACCGCGACCCTGGAGATACCGTGCGCGTCGTCCTTGCCGAAGACCAGTTCCTCCTCCGGGACTGGCTGATCAGGACCCTCCGGGACCACGGCTGCGACGTGGTCGCCTCGGTGGACAACCGCCCCGAACTGCAGCGGGCCCTGCGCGAGGAGGAGATGGACCTCGCGATCGTGGACATCCGGCTGCCGCCCACCTACACCGACGACGGCCTCCAGGCCGCCCTCCAGGCCCGCCGCGACCGGCCCGGCCTGCCGGTGCTGGTCCTCTCCCAGTACGTCGACCAGCTCTACGCCCAGGAGCTGCTGGCCGACGGCCGGGGCGCCGTCGGCTACCTGCTCAAGGACCGGGTGACCAACACCGCCCAGTTCATGGACGCCGCCCGTACCGTCGTGTCCGGCGGCACCGTGATGGACCCGGAGGTGATCACGAAGTTGCTGACCCGCAGCAAGGCGCGAGGCGCCACCGCCGACCTGACACCGCGCGAGCACGAAGTCCTCGAACTGATGGCCGAGGGCCGCTCGAACGCCTTCATCATGACCAGCCTGCGCATCAGCGAGAGCGCGGTGGCCAAGCACACCACCAGCATCTTCGCCAAGCTGGGCATCGAGGCCTCGGCCGACGACAACCGCCGGGTGCTGGCGGTGCTGGCGTACCTGAAGCCGTAGGAGGGGGCGGGCCGTCACGGCGCCGGGGGCGACTCGTCCGAGTGCCGCGCGGGACCGGTGATCGAGCGGCGCCCCCGGCTGCGCGTGGTCGGCCGCGCGTGCCCGGCCGCGCGTGGTCGGTTACGCCTGGTCGGTTACGCGTGGTCGGCGAGGACCTCGGCGATGACGTGGCGGGCGATGGAGGTCATCCTCGGGTCGCTGTCCCGGTAGTAGGCGACCTCCAGCAGGGCGACGGACAGGGCCCAGCCGCGGGCGCGGTCCCAGGCCGCGTCGTCGGGGGCCGCGGCCGCGCGGAAGGCCTCCCGGGCGGCCGCGGGCAGGACGTACCAGGCGGGGATCAGGTCGACGGCCGGCTCGCCGAGGCCCGAGCAGCCGAAGTCGATGACGGCGCTCAGCCGCCCGGCCGGGTCCACCAGGAGGTTGCCGGGCTGGAGGTCGCCGTGGAGCCAGACCGGGGGGCCGGTGGGCGCGGGTGCGGCCAGGGCGTGCTCCCAGGCGGCGGTCGCGGCGGCGGTGTCGACGAGGTCCGGCACCGCCGCGATCGCCTTCCTGGTCGGGGCGTCACGCTCCGCCAGCGACTCGCCGCGGTAGGCGGCGGGGGCCCCGGCCGGGTCGATCCGGCGCATGGCCGTCACGAAGGCCGCCAAGTCCCGGGCCAGCGGCCCGGGTTCGGCGATCCGGCCGGGCACCGGGGTGGTGCCCTCCAGCCAGCGCAGCACCGACCAGGACCAGGGGCAGCCGTCGACCGGCCCGCCCACCGCCACCGGGACCGGCACCGGGACCGGCAGCCGCGGGGCCAGGCGCCGCAGCCAGACGTCCTCCTTGGCGATCTCCTCGACCACGCCGGGGATCCGCGGGACGCGCACCACCAGCTCCGCGCCCAGCCGGTACATCGCGTTGCTCGTCCCGGCCGGCAGCACCGGCTCGACCGGCAGGCCGGCCCACTGCGGGAAGCACTCGGCGACCATCCCGCGCACCAGCGCCTCGTCGATGTCCAGTTCGTCGGCGTGCAGCTTGCGGGCGGGGGCCGCGGAGTCGGGGGAGGTCATGGTGTCCGACCTTGTCACCCGCGTCCGCGACCGGCAAACGAATTGGCCGCTACCCCCGGTGGACCGCGCCCGCCGCGATCAGCCCGGGCAGGTCCCGCATGGAGTCGAAGACCAGGGTGCCGGGGCCGGCCAGGTGATCCGCGGGGGTGACGCCGCCCGCGTAGCCGAGCGCCCGCATCCCGGCGGCGCGGGCGGCCTCGACGCCGGGCCGGCTGTCCTCGACGACCACGCAGGCGGCCGGGTCGACGCCCATCGAGCGGGCGGCGTGCAGGAAGAGGTCGGGTGCGGGCTTGCCGCGCCCGACCTCGGTGGCGCTGAAGATCCGCCCCGCGAAGTGGTCGTGGAGGCCGGTGCGGCCCAGGGTGTGGCGCATCTTCTCGTGGGTGCCGCTGGACGCGACGCAGGTGGGCAGGGTGATCCCGGCCAGCGCCTCCGGCAGGCCGTCCACCGGACTCAGCCCGGCGTCCACGGCCTCGGCGTGCAGGGCGCGGAAGCCCTCGCCCCACACGGCCGCCACCTCCGCCCCGAGCCGCTCGGCGACCAGCGCGTTGCAGGCCTGCTCCGTGCGCCCGACGAAGGTCTCGACCGCCTCCGCCTCGGTGAGCGGCCAGCCGTGCTCCCGGCCCAGCCGCAGCAGGACGCGGATCGCGATCACCTCGGTGTCCACCAGGACACCGTCGCAGTCGAAAATCACCAGTTCGATCGGCTTGGTCATCCGGACAGCATAGGGAGGCACCCTCGGCCCGGCCCGGGTGGCCGGTCGGGCCGGTGGCCCCCGGTGGCCGACCCCCCGGTGAACGGCGCCCGGTGAACGGCGGCCCACGGACGGGTCCCCGGTCACCGGGCGCGCGGTGTCGGCGTCAGCCGGTCTGGATGGAGGTGTCGTCGACCACGAAGCTGGTCTGGAGCGAGGCGTCCTCGGTCCCGGCGAACTTCAGCGTGACGGACTGGCCCGCGTAGGACGACAGGTCGAAGGTGCGCTGCTGGTAGCCGGCCGCGGCGTCCACGTTGGAGTAGGTCTTCAGCGCGGTGCCGTTGACCG
>NZ_JBSFWR010000070.1:0-45369 GCF_053594915.1 Kitasatospora sp. NPDC002543
TTTCTTTGGCGCTCGCCGGGGGGGGGGCCCCGGCGCGCCGGGGGGCCCCGCCCGGGAGGAAGCGCTTCAGGGGTTGGCCGGGAACTCGCCCGCCCGGACGCCCGTGACGAAGGACTCCCACGCCTCGGGAGTGAAGGCGAGGGCCGGACCGTGAGGGTCCTTGCTGTCACGGACCGGGACGATTCCGGCGATGCCCGCGGCCACCTCAACGCAGTTGTCGTTCGGGTTGCTGGCACTCGACTTGCGCCAGGTGGTATGGAGTTCCGAGGCGACTTCAATGCAATTGCCGCCTTCGCTGCCGCTGTGGCTGCTCTTGCGCCGTGTCAGGTCAGCTGTCATGTGGATGACCTCCTGGATCCCTCAGTTCGCCGTGGGCTGCCCCGCTCAGCACGGGGCAGCCCACGGTACGGGGTCACTAGGCGGCCGGGAAGTCGCCCGCCCGGACGCCCGTGACGAAGGACTCCCACGCCTCGGGAGTGAAGGCGAGGGCCGGACCGTGAGGGTCCTTGCTGTCACGGACCGGAACGACGCCGGTGATGCCGTCGGCCACCTCGACGCAGTCACCACCAGATGGGTTGCTGTAGCTACTCTTTCGCCAGCTCATGCTCCATACCCTTCTGCCACCAGCTTGTGCATCCAGGAGATGGAGTCCTCCGGCGTCAGCGCCGACGACATCAGTTGGCTGAAGACAGTCTCGTGTCGAATGATGTCCACCTCCTTCTCGATGTAGAGGCTGCTGGTGACCGACTCGCAAAAGACAACCTCGCCAGGAACGTCCGAGAAGGAGAGTATGCGGAAATTCGTGCCCATTGCCGCGTGGGCGCCCGCACTGAACGGAAGTACCTGGATGGTGACATTGGGCAGCTGCGCGACCTGGGCCAGGTAATCGACCTGCTCCGCCATGACCTGAGCACCGCCGACCACACGCCGGAGGGCAGCCTCGGAGAGCACAGCGTGCACGGCCAACGGTTCTGGGCTCCGGATGAGTTCTTGGCGCTGCAGCCTGAGCTTCACTCGTCGTTCGATGGCTTGGTCACCGTTCTGCTCCGACCTGAAGGTTCGGAACACCTCACGCGCATAGTCGGCTGTCTGAAACAGCCCGGGGATCAACTCGGACTCGTAGGAGCGGATCCGTGCGGCGTCGGCTTCCAGGCCGACGTACGTCTGGAACCAGTCCGGCAGCGTGTCCGCGTAGTCGTGCCACCAGCCGCGCTGGGTGCTGCGGCGGGTCAGTGAGATGAACTGCCGCAATTCGGCCTCGTCGCTGACGCCGTAGAGTTCGAGCATCGCGCGGATGTCCGATTCCTTCAGGGTCGTCTGACCCGACTCGATCCGCGACACCTTGGTTGCGCTGAAGCCGAGCTCGTCCGCAACGGACTTGGCCTGGCGGCCGGTCCGTTCGCGCAATCGTCGCAGCTCGGAGCCGAGCCTACGGCGCAGCACGGTTGGACTGTCCACGCTCGTCGCTCCCTCTTGGTTGACGTCGGGTCACAGTCTGCCACCTCCCTCGGTGATCACAAGACTCTTGCGACGTCGCGCAATTGCGCGCGGACGCGCTTGCGCAGTGAAGCCATCGCAGAGCATGCTACCGCCAGTAGTCCTTCGAGGTCCCTGAGTGACCGCGACGGATCTACCGCCGGGCATCCCCTTGTCTCCGCCCGGCTTCCGCATGGCTTCAAACTCCGTTCCTGGAAGGTTCCTTCGCCATGTCCTCCACCTGCTCCACCGCCTGGCTGCCGCGCAGCCGGCGCTCCCCCGGCGCGGGGCGCTCCCTCCTCTCCGTCCTCCTCTCCTCCGCCCCCACCGGCGAGCAGTTCCTTGACTCGGGGCTCCTCCTGGTCTCCGAGCTCGTCACCAACGCCCTGCTGCACGACACGCCGCCGGGGCACCGCATCTTCCTCTCCCTCGACCTCGACCTCGCTCCCACCGCCCGCCTGCGCATCGAGGTGCACGACGCCCGGCAGGACCGCGCGCCCGTCCTGCGTGCCCTCACCCTCGACGGCGAGGCCGGGCGCGGCCTCCACCTCGTCAAGTCCCTGGCCAAGGAGGTCGGTTGCTCCCCGCGCCACCCGGTCGGCAAGGTCGTCTGGTGCGAGGTGACCGCCCCGTGAGGGCCGACCACGAGGTCCTCGTCGAGCTGCCGGGCCTGCGCCCGCCCACCGTCCACACCCTGAACGACGACACCCTCGGCCGGATCTGGGACTCGGTGCGCCACCTGCCGATGTCCCGCTTCGAGCACCACGTCCTGGAGCGCCGCCTCACCGGCCCCTGCGCCCGGCGCGACATCGTCCGTGAACTCGCCGACGCCCCGCTCCTCGCCCTCCCCTGCGGCGACCGCGAACTCCGCCTCAGCTGGGCGAACCCGCCCCGCTGAGCGGACGACAGCCGTCGGCTCGAATCCCCTGGCCCGGGCGCCCGGTCTCGGCGAGGATGGTTCGAGCACCGGCGGAGACGGTCAGGGGAGGACGATCGACGTGCCGTTACGCATCCACTTCACCGTGGAGGACCTCGCCCGCACCCGGGTCTCCGACCGCCCCGCCCCCTGCATCGAGTTGAGCACCGCCGCTCGCCAACTCCAGGAGCGCACCCACCCGGTGCGCCTCGGCGCCTGGCGCCACCGCACCCTGTCCGCCCTGCACCCCGCCTCCCGCATGGTCCTCGACCTCATGCCCCCGCGCGGGCGGATCACCGACTTCCTGAGCGGCGTGAACGCCGCCACCCCCGCCGAGCTGATCGAGTCGATCCGCTCCACGCCACGCGGCCGGCTGCGGGCCAGCCTGGAGGACACGGCCCGCCACCAGCCGCTGCCCTCCTGGGCCCACCGCCTGCCCGAAGACCCGCTCCTGCTACGGCAGTTGTGCGACAGCCTGGAGCACCTGGCCGGCCACGCCCTGCTTCCGCACTGGCGGGAGGTCCAGGCCATGACGGCCGCCGACGCCGCGGTGCGCTCCCGCCAGCTCCTCGGCGGCGGCATCGAGGCCGTCCTGGCGCGCGTCAACCCTCGGCGGATCCGCTGGCGGGCGCCCGTGCTGGAGATCGCGATGGTCTCCGGGCTGGACGCGGACGTGCACCTGGCCGGGCGCGGCCTGCTGCTCCAGCCGTCGGTGTTCGGCGTCGAGGCCCCGGTCGTCGACCTCGAAGCGGTGCCGCAGCCCGTCCTCAGCTATCCGGTGGCCCGACTCCAGGAGGGCGCGGCCACACCGCTGTTCGCGGCGCTCCCGCCCGACGGCGGCCGGACGGGAGCGGCGGCCCGCGCCTCGGCGGCCTCCGATGCCGTCGGGTCCGTGCTGGGCCACACCCGGGCCGCGGTGCTCGACGCCGTCGCCCGTCACCCGGGCTGCTCGACCCAGCAGCTCGCCGCGCTCGTCGGCATCGCCATGGCCAGCGCCAGCGAGCACGCCACGACGCTGCGCAACGCGGGCCTGATCGACACCCACCGGGACCGCCGTACGACCGCCCACGTCGCCACCCCCACGGGCATCGCGGTCCTCAACGCGCCCTCCGCACGCCGCCCCTGAGTCCTGCGGCCGCGGCCGCGGCGGCGGCGGCCCGGACGGTCCGAGGGCGACGCCTACAGCCACCCCCGCCGCGCCGCCTGCACTCCGGCCTGGAAGCGGGTGGTGGCGCCCAGGTGCGCCAGCAGGGTGGAGACGCGCCGCACGACGGTGCGCCGGCCCAGCCCCAGCCGGCGGGCGATGGCGTCGTCGGTGGCACCGCCGGCCATCAGGGTGAGGATGCGCCGGTCGCGTTCGTCGATGCGCAGGTCGACGTCGGCCACGGAGGCGGGCACGGCGAGCCGCCACAGCGTCTCGAACACCGCCGTCAGGGCGTTGAGCAGCCCGGAGGGCCGCACCAGCAGCGACACCACTCCCGGCCGGTCGTCGGCGGGCAGGGTGACGATGGCCAGGTCGTCGTCCCCGATGGCGAGTTTGAGCGGCGGCTCGTCCAGTGTCCGGGCCTGTTCCCCCGCCTCGACCATCCGCGCCATGTTGGGCCCGGCCACCGGGTCCTGGAACGCGCAGCCCTGGTAGATCGCCCGGTAGACGACGCCCGCGGCCATCCGGCGGCGTTGCAGCGCCTCCTGGTCGAGGTAGTGGGCGTGGCTGCCGGAGTACGGCGGCACGTCGATGACCCGCACCTGGTGGCGGGCGGCCAGTTGGAGGCGGTGGCTGGCGGCCAGGACCTCGGCCGGGTCCTCGACGACCTCCAGGGCGCCGTAGCTGCCGGTGTCGCGGCGGGCGAAACGGTAGAGGCGTTCGAGTTCGGCGCCGGTGCGGCGGGCGGTGGCCTGGCGCAGCGCGTCGTGCTGGAGCACGGCCTCGACGACCCGGGCGGGCGGCAGGGCTTCCCAGGCGTGGTCGCGGTCGTCGGCGCTGTCGGTGGTGTCGAAGGCCACCGCGACGCCTTCGTCGGCGAGGTCGCGCAGGACGGCGAGTACGGCGTCCTCGTCCAGGCCGGCCTCGCGGGCGAGTTCGGGGACGCGGGCCCGTGGCCGGCCGACCAGGCAGTGGTAGACGCGGCCGCGTTCGGACTCCGGTTCCAGTACGTCGTGCACGACACCCCCCAGTCGCCGCGCCCCCGGGCGGGGCCGGGGGAGGCTACCCGCGGTCGGTGGCGCGCATGCGCCAGCGACCCAGGTGCGCCGCCGGGGGCTCTGGCGTCGGGCGGAGCCGCTCGCAAGAGTTGTCGGTGATCAGTCAGACGATGGAAGGCCGAGGACGCCCATGACCCCTGCCCGGCTCCGGCGCGCCCGCGCGGCTCTCGCCGCCCTGGCCGCCTGCCTGCTCCCGCTCGCCGCACCCACCGCGGCCCCGGCCGCACCCGCACCCGCACAGACCCCCGTACGGGCCGAAGCCGACGCCCCGCCGCCGCCGCTGACCGACGGCTTCGGGCTGACCCAGGTCGGCACCGCCACCGGCAGCGCCACCAACTTCGTCGTCACCGTCACCACCCCGCAGGTCGCCGGCCCGCACACCATCCGCATCCTGCTGCCCGCCGACTACGCGGCCCGGCCCGACAAGCGCTACCCCGTGCTGTACTTCCTGCACGGCGCCTCGGACAACCCGAGCGACCCGGCGCTGGCCTACCCCGCGCTGACCGCCGCCCAGTCGATGATCACCGTCATCCCGGACGGCGGCCTGCGCGGCTGGTACGCCGACTGGCTCGACCAGGGCACCGCCGCCGGCGCGCAGAACTGGGAGACCTTCCACCTCACCCAGGTGCTCCCGTTCGTCGACGCCAACCTGCGCACCCGCACCGACCGCGCCCACCGGGCCGTCGGCGGGCTGTCCATGGGCGGCTTCGGCGCCCTGCACTACGCCGAGGACCGCCCCGACCTGTTCGGCCAGGTCCTCACCATGTCGGGCGCCAACGACCTGTCCACCGACGAGATGATCATCCGCGGCGCCGTGGTCGCCACCCTGGTCAACGCCGGCACCGTGCTCTGCGGCCCCAGCGACGGCCACCCCTGCGGCCTGGACTTCGGCCCCACCGTCTCCAGCGACGCGATCTTCGGCAGCCCGTACCCGGTGTTCAACGCCGACTGGCGCTGGAACGCCGCCGACCCCGTCTCGCGCGCGGCCACGCTCGACCACACCGGCATCGCGATCTACACCGGCAACGGCAACAACAGCCCCGGCGACATGGAGTTCTGGGCCGAGGGCACCGCCAAACGCCTCAAGCAGCGCCTGGACACGCTCGGCCTGCCGTACCGCTACGTCGGCTACGGCGACGGCACCGGCTGGGGCCCCGACTGCCACGGCGGCCACACCCCGGGCTGCTGGGCGCAGGACCTCGTGGACTACGTCCCGCGCCTGGAGGCGGCCTTCGCCGCCGCGCCCTGACCTCCGCCCCTCTCCCGTCTCCTCGATCGCCTCGATCGCCTTGACCGCCTTGACCGCCTCATCGCCTTGACCGCCCGACGAAAGGACACCCTCGTGCCCACCACCGCCACCCCCGGCCGCGCCGCGCCCTGGCTGCGCCTGCTCGCGTCCCTGCTGGTGACCTGTTGCGCCGCCCTGGGCCTGACCGCCGCGCCCGCCCGCGCCGCCTCGGCCACCCCGGCGTCCGGGCCCGCCGCGGCCGCCGCCTGCGCCGGGCCGCAGCAGTGCCTGACCATCAAGTCGCTCAGCAACGGGCGCCAACTCGACGTCCAGAACGGCAACACGGGCGACGGCGTCTACATCGTCACCAACTCCGCCCCCGGCTACCACCAGTCCTGGCGGCTGAACGTCGACCCCTCGGACTACACCTTCACCATCGTCAACAACGACACCGGCAAGTGCGTCGACCTGGCGTTCCTCACCCCGGCCCTGCGCCAGCAGACCTGCGCCGGGCAGGCCAGCCAGCGCTGGTACTTCCAGCCCGCGCCCGGCGGCGGCGACGCGTTCATGATCCGCCACGCCGGCGACAGCACCTGCCTGGACCTGCTGCTCGGCGGCCAGTACGACGACGCCTGGACCGACCAGTACGCCTGCAACGGCACCGCCAACCAGCAGTGGGCCACCGGCTTCCCGCAGGCCGCCCGCAACCTGGCCGTCGACCACGCCGCCAAGCAGTGCCAGAAGGACGCCTCCACCTGCTCCTGGGCCGTGAAGAGCGAGGCCCCCGCCGCGCCGCTGCCGCGGGTGTGCGCCTCCTCGGTCTGGTTCAACAACACCAGCGGCACCGTCCAGCAGTCCTTCGCGGTCACCGACACCAGCGGCTGGTCCAACACCATCGGCGTCGAGCTGGGCAGCGAGATCGCCGGCGGCGCCGAGGGCGCGGTGAAGGCCGCGGTCAAGACCGGCATCAGCTTCCAGAACGTCTGGAGCGGATCGCGCAGCGTCAACAACTCCGTGACCGTCAACGTCCCGCAGCAGCAGTACGGTTGGGTGACGCTCGCCGAGCTCGCCCGCAAGGTCACCGGCACCTGGACCTTCGACGCCCGGGGCATCCCGTGGACCGCCGAGGACACCATCACCATCCCGGTCACCTCCGACCCCAACGGCGGCGCGACCCTCTACATCGCCAACACCAGCGCGACGTTCAACAGCTGCTCCTGACGCGTCGTCAGGCTCAGGCCGCCGCCCGGCACCCCGCCGGGCGGCGGCCCCGCGCGTTCCGGCGGCCCCCGCGCACTCCGACGCCGGGGGCTTCCGGCGTCCGGGCTCCCCCGCAGGCCCGGAACGCCGCAGCCCCGGAACGCCGACGCCCGGCCGCGGCCCCGGAGGTGCGGCGCCGCGCGAACCGCCGTACAGTGCCGCCCTTCGCCGTCCACGGCACGCCCCCGACCTGCGGGTTCACGCGGAGCTGCGGGCCGCCGGACATCTGGCTAGCCTGGTCGGGTGGGTACGAAGCGCCTCCGCGCCCACCGGGCCCCGCAGGCCCGACAGCCGGGGCGACAGACGATCCGCCCTCTCGGGCGAACCCCGGCGCGGTCGCGTGGACCGCGGGGCGTCCGGCGCCATCCGCCGACAAGCCCGCACCACCTCCCGCAGCACCTCTCGGACACCCCACAAGGGACAGCACATGAGAGCGATCACCATGTCTCCCGCGAAACGCGTCGCGACCGCGGCCATCGCCGCGGTGCTGCTGGGCGGCACCCCCGGCCTGGCCTCGGCAGCCACCCCACAGGCCGCCCAGCCGGCCGCCCAGCCGTCCCAACAGACCGAGAACTGGTACCAGTTGCGGATCTGGCCGACGCCCAGCAGCTCAGGCGTGAACCTGGAGGCCGGCAACCACGGCAGGGCCATCGTGGCCAACCCCCAGAAGAACAACGACCACCAGCTGTGGGGGCTGAGCGGCATGGCCGGCAAGCAGCTCGTCGAGAACAAGGCGACGGGCACCTGCCTGACCGCGCCGAACCGCGGCCAGGGCGTCACCCTGCGAACCTGCGACAAGAACGACCTGTACCAGCAGTGGACCGTGGAGTACACGTCCCAGGGCAGGGTCGCGATCGTCCCCACCTACGACCGTGACCTCGCCCTCACCGGCAGCGCGGGACTCGGCACCGAGGTCTTCCTCAGGGTCTACAGCGAGTCGGCGAACCAGCAGTGGAGCGCGGTGCCCCCGGGCGCCTGATCCCCCGCGTGGCCACCGGCCCGACGGCACGCCCGCACGCCCCGCGGCCGGCGCCCCGGGCACCACCCTCAGGCGTGCTCGATCTCGACCGAGGTGATCACCACCTCCTGGACCGGGCGGTCGTCCTCGGTGGGGGTGGCGGCGATCGCGTCGACCACGGCCTTGGAGGCGGCGTCGGCGACCTGGCCGAAGATGGTGTGGCGGCGGTTGAGGTGGGTGGGGGTGCCCACGGTGATGAAGAACTGCGAGCCGTTGGTGCCCGGGCCGGCGTTGGCCATCGCGAGCAGGTACGGCTTGGTGAAGAACAGCTCCGGGTGGAACTCGTCCGCGAAGGCGTAGCCCGGGCCGCCGGTGCCGGTGCCGGTCGGGTCGCCGCCCTGGATCATGAAGCCCGCGATCACCCGGTGGAAGAGCGTGCCGTCGTAGTACGGCCCCTGGCCCGGCTCGCCGGTGCGCGGGTCGGTGTACTCCCGGGTGCCCTCGGCGAGTTCGGCGAAGTTGCGGACCGTCTTCGGCGCGTGGAACGGGAACAGTTCCAGGCGGATCGGGCCCGCCGTGGTGTGCAGGGTGGCGAACCGGGCAGTGGCCACGGGGGTGACTCCTCAGAGTGAAGCCGGCACGGGCGCGGTGGCGGCACGGGGGTGCGGCCGGAGCGGGTGCGGCTGGCGCGGGGACGGCTGGCGGGTGGATCGCATGCGACCGGTAGGGTGACCAGGGCCGATCGGCTACCGCATCCTGGCACAGTCTCCGGCGGAGCGGTCGAAC
The DNA here is from genome assembly GCF_053594915.1 of Kitasatospora sp. NPDC002543. Taxonomy (NCBI): domain Bacteria; kingdom Bacillati; phylum Actinomycetota; class Actinomycetes; order Kitasatosporales; family Streptomycetaceae; genus Kitasatospora; species Kitasatospora sp. NPDC002543. The sequence goes on from NZ_JBSFWR010000070.1 coordinate 8,827, forward strand.
CGGGTGGCGCGGTCCGCTCGTCACAGGTGGTGGAGCGTCGAGCGAAGGGTGGGTGGCCGTGATGGTCGGTGCGGTCCTGGTGGGAGTGCTGGTCCTGGTCGTCGCCGGATGCGGCTGTGTGGTGTGGGCCGGCCGGGGCGGGCCGCGCTGGGCCCGGGCGGTCGCCGCCCTCACCCTCGGCGCCGGGGAGGTGCTGCGCGTCGCCCACCGCGACCGGCCCCGCCGGCGGATCGGCGGCGGTGGCGACAGTGGCGACGACGGCTGAGCCTCCGCCCGGACAAGGGCCTGCCCCCGGAAACGGCGCGTCCCCGGACGCCTGGTGACGGCGGCCGGGGACGCGAGGGGGCGTCAGCTCTCGGTCGAGCGGCGGCGGGCGGCCACGACCAGGGCCGCGCCCGCGGCGAGGGCCGCGGCGGCGCCGCCGGCCTCCCAGCCGAGGCCCTCGGTGCCGGTGGCGGCGAGCACGCCGGTGCCGGTGGCGGAGGTGTGGGCGCCGGTGGTGGTGCCGCCGCCCGTACGGGTGCCGGAGGTGGTGCCCGTGCTGCCGGAGGTGGTGCCGGTGAGGCCGGCCTGCTGGACGTTCTGCGACTGCTGCCCGGAGCCGCCGGCGGTGGTGCCGGTGCCCGTGCCCGTGCCGGTGGCGGCCTTGGCGGCGGCCTCGTCCTCGGCCCGGGCCTTGGCCAGGCCCTCGGTGAGGAACGCGGTGATGGCCGCGTCGTCGCCCTCCAGGGCCTCCAGCGCGGCCTTGCGCACGGCCGGGCCGCCGCTCTCGGCGAGCTGGGAGACCTTCAGCCGGTTGTCGCCGGCGCGCAGCGCGGGCAGGGTGACGCTCAGGAAGTGCTGCACGTCCTCGGCGGTGCCGTCCATGGCCTTCTGGGCGGCGTCGTAGACGCGCGGGCTGGTCGTCTTGTCGGCGATGACGCGCAGCACCTCGACCCGGTTGTCCTCGGCGCGCAGCCTGGGCAGTTCGACGTCCAGGAAGTGGCGCACCTCGGCGGCGCCGCCCTTGAGGGCCTTCTCGGCGCCTTCGCGCACGCCGCGGCCGGTGGCCGGGTCGGCGACCAGGGCCTCGACCTTGGCGCGGTCCTCGTCCTCGGCGCGGGCGACGTACTGGCCGGTCTTCAGGAACTCGGCGACGGCCTCGTCGCCGGCCCTCAGGGCCGCCTTGGCGGCCTTCTGGACGGCCGGGCCGCCGACGGCGTAGATCTGGGAGGCCTTCACCTGGTTGTCGATCGCGCGCTGTTCGGCGAGTTCGACGTCCAGGAAGTGGCGCACCTCGGCGGCGCCGCCCTTGAGGGCCTTCTCGGCGGCCTCGCGCACGCCGACGCCGCTCTGCGGGTCGGCGAGGATGCGCTCGACCTCGGCGCGGGCGTCGTCCTCGGCGCGGGCGGTGTACTGGCCGGTCTTCAGGAACTCGGCGATGGCGTCGTCGCCGGCGTCGAGGGCGGCCGCGGCGGCCGCGTGGACGGCCGGGCCGCTGTTGAAGAGCCGGGCGGTCAGGACCCGGTTGTCGTCGGCGCGCAGCCTGGGCAGCTCGACGTCCAGGAAGTGGCGCAGCTCGGCGGGCCCGCCCTTGAGGGCCTTCGCGGCGCCCTGGTGCACCCAGCACCAGGACTCGTCCGGGCTCTGGGCGAGGATGCGCTCGACCTCGGCGCGGTCGCGCCGGGCCTGGTCGTCGGTGGTCGTGGGCGCGGTGCCCGGTGCGGTGTCGGGCGCGGAGTCCGAGCCGGTGTCAGGACCGGAGACGCCGGTGGGCTTCGGGGTGTCGGAGGCCGAGGCCGTGCTGGGGAAGAGGACGGCGGGGGCCAGGACGGCGGCCGCGACGACAGCGGACACCCGGGGCAGCTTCATGGAGAGCGGACCTGCATTCGTGCGAAAGGATCATGAATCTTCACCAGCATAGGTCCGTTTTCACGATTGCCATACCAATATTTTGCCAAACGCCCAACTCTCCCCGCCCGACGACCCGTTCCACCGCGCCCGAACCGTGCCCGAGCCCCGGCCCGCCCGCGCGGGCGCCGCTAGGGTGGGGCGGATGAGCTTCCACCTGGTCGTCGGACACGGGCCCGCCGGGGCCGCCACCGCCCGCCTGCTGGCCGAGCAGGGCCACGAGGTCCGGGTCGTCACCCGCAGCGGGCGCCCCGCCGGGCCGGCCGCACCCGGCGTCGAGCACCTCGCCCTGGACGCGAGCGACCCGGTCGCGCTGGCGCGGGCCGCCCGCGGTGCCGCCGCCGTCCACGGCTGCGCCGCGCCGCCGCTGCCGCAGTGGACGCGGCTGTGGCCGGCGCTGACCGACTCGCTGTGCGCGGCCGCCGAGGAGAGCGGCGCGGTGCTGGTCCTGCTCGGCAACCTGTACGGCTACGGGCCGGTGGCGGGGGCGATGACCGAGGACCTGCCGCTCGCCGCGACCGGCCCCAAGGGGCGGGTGCGGGCGGCGGCCTGGGAGCGGGCGCGCGCCCTGCACGAGGCCGGGCGGATCCGGGCGGTGGAGGTGCGGGCCTCGGACTTCTTCGGCCCCGGCGTCACCGACGGCGGCCACCTGGCCGCGCGGGTGATGCCCAAGGTGCTGACGGGCCGTCCGGTCGCCACCCTGGGCGACCCGGACACCGCGCACAGCTGGACCTACCTGCCGGACGTGGCCCGGGCGATGGCCGAGATCGCCGGCGAGGAGCGGGCCTGGGGCCGGGCCTGGCACGTGCCCACCGCCCCCGCCCTGTCGGCGCGCGCGATGATCGAGGGGCTGGCCGCCGAGGCGGGCGGCGGGCCGGTCGCGGTGCGGCGCCTGCCGGCGGCCGCGCTGGCCGTGGCGGGGCTGCTCTCCCCGCTGCTGCGCGAACTGCGGGAGGTGCGCTACCAATTCGACCGGCCGTTCGTGGTGGACAGTTCGGCCTACGAGGCCGCGTTCGCGGTGCGGGCCACACCGCTGGAGGAGCAGCTGCGGGCGACGGTCGCCTGGTGGCGCGGGCGCGAGCGGCCGTAGCGGCGGCCGTGGCCGTGGCGGCCGTGGCGGCAGCCGTGCTCGTGCAGGGCGCCGGCGGACGGCGTGGTCCGTTCACCGGACGCCGGGCCCCGGCTTCCGTAGGATTCCATCCGTGGCCAAACGACGTGACGTTGAGCGGGAAGTCCTGGGCACCATCGGCGAGTTGGCGGCCTCCGGGTTACCGGCCGCCGAGCTGTTCCGGGCGCTGCACGCCCTGCTGCTGGAACCGCTCGGCTTCGACGGCGGCTGCTGGCACGGCAACGATCCGGTGACCGGGTTCCCCACCTCCACCGTCGCCGACGGCCTCGACCCCGCCCAGTTCGAGCAGGCCGTGCACCTGGAGCTGGGGGGCGAGGACGCCACCACCTTCAGCGCGATCCGCACCGCCGGCCACCGGGTGCAGAGCGTCGGCCGGGCCACCGACGGCCGCCCCGAGCGCAGCGTCCGCTACCGGGAGCTGCTGCACCCCTGCGGCTACGGCGACGAGCTGCGGATCAACTTCGACGTGGGCGGCGGGCGTTGGGGCTCGGCAGCGTTCATGCGCGAGCGCTCCCGCGGCCGCTACGACCTGCCGGACCTGCGCCTGGCCGAGCGCGTCGCCGCCCCGATCGGCGCCGCCCTGCGCGACGCCCACCTCGCCGCCCTGCGCAGCCCCCGCACCCCGTCGCCCGCGCACGCCCCGGCCGTGGCGATCCTGGACCGGCACGGGCGGCTGCGCTCGGCGGACGCGGCGGCCCGCGAACTGATCGGACGCATGGCCGAACCCACCGACCACACCGGCGGGGTGCCCAGCGGCTTCCTCACCGTCGCCCGCCTGGCCGCCCGCCGCGGCGGCGCCGCCGAGATGCGGGTGTGCACCCCGGACGGCCAGTGGCTGGCCCTGCACGCCTCCCTGCTGGACGGCCGGCACGGCGGCGCCGCCGTCGTGGCCTCCCCCGTCTCCCCCCTCCAGCGCCTGCCGCTGGCGATCCTCGCCCACGGTCTGTCCCCGCGCGAGCAGCAGGTCGCCCTGTACGCGGTGCGCGGCACCAGCACCAAGGACATCGCCGCGCTGCTGCACCTGACCGTGCCCACCGTCCAGCAGCACGTCACCGCCATCCTCCACAAGACCGACGTGCGCTCCCGCCGTGAACTGGTCGCCCTCCTGATGGCCGACCACCTCCCCACCCTCGGCCTGCCCCCGCGGGCGTGAGGCTCCCGGACCGGCCGTGCCCGTCGTCCCGGTCGGCCGCACCGGCTCACCGCGTCGCGCACTCGCCCCACGACCGGGCGCGGGACACTGCGCCGACGACGTCCGGCGGGGTCGGGCGGAGGGCGGCGTCACGGCGGCCGGCGCTGTCGGAGCCGCTGCCGGCCGGACGGGAACGACCGGTACGGGGGCGGGAACGGCCACGCCGGGCGGCAACGACCGGTACGGGGGCGGGTCAGAACTGCCAGGCGGGGTCGTCGGCGATCGCCAGCAGGGCGGCCTCGTCCAGGCCCGCGTCCGGCTGCTCGGCCCACTGCTGGAGCGTCACCGTCCGGCCGTCGGCGCGCTGGAGGCGGATGTACAGGGAGACGCGGTCTCCCTGCCGGGGGGTCAGTGCCACGGCCTCGCCGTGTGCGCCGGAGGGCAGCTCGACCAGGTGGCAGTCGGTCCGCGGGGCGGCCTCCTGGGGGCTCGGCACGCCGGGGCGCGGGGTGACCCTGGGCAGGGCGATGGCGGCGCAGAACGGGACCTTCGGCGCGTCGGCGGTGCGGTCGGCGCCGCCGACGAAGTCCACCGGGCCGGCCGGGGACTGCCAGGCGACCCGGAAGCTGCGGCCCGGGATGTCGCCGGCGCCCACGGTCCTGGCACCGGCCGGGAGCAGGGAGGCCAGGGTGGTTCCCAGGTGGTCGCTGGTCCAGTCGGTGGCCCGGCCGCTGCCGGGGCCGAAGGAGTCCGGGCGCAGCGGCTCGGGGACGGCTCCGGCGGCGCCGGCCAGGGTGAGGGGGCCGGTCAGCGGGTCGGCGGCGGCCGTCGGGGTGCCCGGGGCGGGGGTGGTGGCGGTGGGCAGGGCGGCCACCAGGGCGGCCAGGGCGGCGGTGGCGGCCGTCGCGGCTCCGGTGCGGACGGCCAGCCGGGTGCCGCGGCGGCGGCGTCCGGCCGCGACGGCGGTGTCCACCGTGCCGGGGCGCAGGGGCGGTTCGGTGCCGAGGCCGGCCGCGAGGAGGGTGCGCAGGTCGTCCTGCGGGTCGAGGGCGTCGTGGTGGGTCACAGCAGTTCCTTCAGGGGGGTCGGGGCGGCGGCCAGTTCGTCGAATGGATCGGTGTCGCCGAGCAGGTCGCGCAGTCTGGCGAGTGCGCGGGCGGTGTGGCTCTTGACGGTTCCGGCGGTGCAGCCGAGGGCCTTGGCGGTGTCCGCGATGTCCAGGTCGACCCAGAACCGCAGGACCACCACGGCCCGTTGACGCGGCGGCAGGGCGGCGAGCGCGGCGCGGATCTGCAGCCCGAGCGAGGGGTCGGTGCCCGGGCCGGGCCGGTCGGGCAGCACGGGTGTCGGGTCCTCGCGGCGCCAGCGGCGCCGGGTGTGGTCGATGCAGGTACGGGTCAGCACGCGGTGGGCGTAGGCCTCCACGTTGGCGATCCGGTGCCGTCTTCCCCACACCGCGTACAGCTTGGTCAGTGCGGTCTGCGTGATGTCCTCGGCGTGGTGCCAGTCGCCGCACATCAGGTACGCGGTCCGCCGCAGGTGCGGCAACCGGTCCTCGGCGAAGCCGCGGAACTCCTCCAGGTCTGCGCTACGCACAGGGCGTGTCCTCCGTTCGTCTCTGCCCACTCCGACGGAGCGCGCCCGGTGCCGGGATGTCACGGGTGGCGGGAAAAGTTCGCCGGTCGCGGGGGGCGGGAGGATCCGGCCGGTGGTGGGAGGGGTGGGAGGCGTTCCGATTTCTGATCATCGGATGACATCTTCCGCCGCCCTCCGTTCCGTCGATTCCACGCCAGAACCAGTGCGCGGCCCCGGAATCCGTGGCGGCGCCCGATCGAGAGGACTCCTGTGCGAGGAACCCGCAGGTACGACACACGTGGGCGAGGGCCACGGGCGGCCCGGCGGTGGCCGGCCGCCGTGCTCGGTGCGGCCCTGGTCGCGGCGCCGGCCGCCCCGGCCGGCTGGGCCGCTCCCGGCCCGGCGCCCGACGCGGGGGCGGACGGGCCGGCGCCGGGCCGTCCGGTCCAGGTCACCCTGGTCACCGGCGACACGGTCACCGCCCTGGTCGGCGCCGACGGCACGGTGACGGCGGCCGGAGTGCGGCCCGGGCCCGGGCGCGAGGACATGACCTTCCTCCGGCGCCCCGGCGCCCCCGGCTCGCTGAACCTCCTGCCCTCGGACGCGGTCGCACCGCTGGACTCCGGGCGGCTGGACCCCCGGCTGTTCGACGTCGCCGGACTGATCGCCCAGGGCTACGACGACGCGCACACCGCCGAACTGCCGCTGATCCTGGGCTCGGAGCAGGCCGGCGCCCCGGGCCTGGCCGCGGCCGCGCCGCCCGCCGGCGCCACCGCCGTACGGGCGCTGGAGAGCGTGCACGGCGCGGCCCTGCGCGCCCCGAAGGCGCGGGCGGGCGAGCTGTGGCAGCTGGTCGCGCGGCCCGGCACCGGGCTCGCCGCGGGCGGCGTGGACAAGGTCTGGCTGGACGGCAGGGTCACCGCGGCGCTCGACCGCTCGACCGCCCGGATCGGCGCCCCGCAGGCCTGGAACTCCGGCTGGACCGGCAAGGGCGTCAAGGTCGCGGTGCTCGACAGCGGCATCGACCGGGGCCACCCCGACGTGGCCGGCTCCCTCGGCGAGACCTCCGACTTCACCGGGCCCGCCGGCACACCGGTGAACGCCGACCCCGACGGGCACGGCACCCATGTCGCCTCGATCGTCGCCGGCACCGGGGCCGCCTCCGACGGCCGGTTCAAGGGCGTCGCCCCCGACGCCGAGCTGCTGGTCGGCAGGGTGCTGGACGACGAGGGCAACGGCCAGGAGTCCTGGGTGCTCCAGGGCATGGAGTGGGCCGCGGCCCGCGCGCCGATCGTCAACCTGAGCCTCACCGGCGCCCCGACCGACGGCACCGACCCGATGGCCCGGGCCGTCGACGCGCTGTCCGCCCGCTACGGCACCCTGTTCGTCGCCGCCGCCGGCAACAGCGGCCGCCCCGGCACCGTCGGCACCCCCGGGTCGGCCGACGCCGCGCTGACGGTGGGCGCCGTCGACCGGGACGGCGCGCTCGCCTCGCTCTCCAGCCGGGGCCCGCGCGTCGGCGACCAGGCCGTCAAGCCGGACCTCACCGCGCCCGGCGTCGGCATCGTCGCCGCCCGGGCGGCCGGAACCGACGGGCAGGAACCGGCCGGCGACCGGTACACGGCCATCTCCGGCACCTCCATGGCGGCCCCGCACGTGGCCGGCGCCGCGGCCCTGCTCGCCCAGCAGCACCCGGGCTGGAAGGGCCCTCAGCTCAAGGCCGCGCTCACCTCCTCCGCGGCGCCGGCCGCCGGCCAGGGCGCGTACGAGCAGGGCGCCGGGCTCGTCGACCTCGGCCGGGCCACCGCCCAGGAGGTGTACGCCACCGCCGAGGGCACCGGGATCCACCTGGAGGGCCCGCCCGGCGGCGAGCCACTCACCCGTACGGTCCAGTACCACAACAACGGCCGGGAGCCCGTCACCCTGGACCTGGCCGTCGAGACCACCCCGGCGGCCGGCGCCTTCACCGTCCAGCCCGGCCGCCTGACGGTGCCCGCGGGCGCCGCGGCGTCGGCCACCGTGGCCGTCGATCCGGCCCGCGTCCCCTCGGGGGCGTCGCTGACCGGGCGGGTGCGCGCGACCGGGCCCGGCACGACCGCCGTCACCACCGCCTACGCGCTCACCCGCGAGGCCGTGCGGCACGACGTCACCGTGACGGCCGTCGACCGCAACGGGGCGCCCGTCGGGCCGGGCAGCTGGGACGCCTGGTCATCGGTCAGCCTGGTCGACCTGGACACCCGTGACGCCTACCAGCTGCGGTTCACCGGCGGCACCGCCACCGCGCGGGTGCCCGAGGGCCGCTACAACCTCGGCGGACAGCTCGTCACCCCCGCCTCGGGCACCGCGCCCCGCACCGCGACCCTGTTCCTGCAGCCGGAGCTGGAGCTGCGCGGCGACACCCGGCTCGCCGTCGACGCCCGCGAGGGCCGGCAGCTGAGCGTCACCGTGCCCGGCCGCGCCACCACCGGCCTCTCGCTCTCCGCGGGCTACTGCTACGGCGGCACCGGGAACGACTGCGCGGACGCGGCCACCGCCCTCGCCCGGCCCGGCAACCTGTACGTCGTCCCCACCGCCCGGACCACCTCCGGCCGGCTCGACTTCGTCACACAGAGCCTCCAGCAGGGCCCGGCCACGCGCGACGGACGGCTGCCGGACCGCTACGACCTGCTGGTGCGCACCACCGGCCGGCTCCCCGACCCGGCCCTGACCGTCGGGCCCGGCGAACTCGCCACGCTCAACACCCGCTACTTCGCCCAGGGCCCGGGCACCGCGGGCGACTTCAGCAGCTTCGCGTCCGCCGGCGGCGTCGGCGGACTCAGCATCGCCCAGCCCACCTTCGCGCTGCCCGCCACCCGCACCGAGTACTTCACCGTGAAGGACCAACTCCGCGAGACGACCTTCGGCCAGACCTCCGGCCCCGCCGGCGAGATGGCCCGCACCGCCGTCAGCCAGAGCGGCACCGTGCGCTGCGCCGCCGGCGCGACCTGCGCGGAACGCTGGAACGCCGCCGTCATCGGCCCGGGCCTGACCCCGGACAGGGACGGCGCGCCCACCATGGCCCGCACCCGCGACGGCTACCTCACCCTGCACCCGCAGCTGTTCAGCGACGCCTCCGCCGGCCACGTCGGCTCCCCGTGGCCGCACCTGCTGGAGGACACCGTCCGCCTCGAACTGGAACGCGACGGGCAGCGCGTCGGCGGCAGCGACCGGGAGCAGGCCCGCTTCGCCGTACCGGCCGCCGACGCCGCCTACCGGCTGACCGCCAGGGCCGTACGAGCCGAACCCTGGGCGTCGCTGTCCGGCACCGTCGAGGCGGTCTGGACCTTCCGCTCGGCCGCCGTCGCCCCCGGGCCCGACGGCCGGGGCCCCGCCACGGCCCTGCCGGTCGACACCGTCCGCTTCACCGCCCCCGTCGACCCGGACAACCAGACGCCGCGCCACCGGCACACCCTGCTCACCGCCGTCGAACGGCAGAGCGGCGCCCCGGCCTCGGCCACCACGAGCCTGAACGTGCGGGTCTCCTTCGACGACGGCGCCACCTGGCAGGACGCCCCGGTCACCCCGGACGGCGCCGGCTACCGCGTCACCGTCGACCCGCCGCCGGGCGCCGCCGGCTTCGTCTCGCTGAAGGCCGCCGCACGCGCCGCCGACGGCGCCACCGTCGAGCAGACCGTGCTGCGCGCCTACCGCCTGGCACCCTGACGACCCGCCGGCGGCCCGAGGCCGTTTCCCCGGGGCCCCGGGTTCGCGGGGCGGCCCGGCTCGTCCGTGGCGTCCATGGTGTCCGTTGCGTCCCCGCGGCCCGCCCGAACGCCCGGCCCCCGCGCAACGGCCGCCGCGACACCCCGGCACAAGCGGCCGGCGCACGGCCCGTTCCTCGCTAGGCTCGGCGGTGCCGGGGTCTCCGGCGGGAAGGCGGGTGGGTCGCGCATGCTCGGGTACGACGCGGACGGGTTCGTCCGGGACGGGGCACCGCACCGGGTGGTGGCCGGGGCGGTGCACTACTTCCGGGTGCATCCGGAGCTGTGGGAGGACCGGCTGCGGCGGGTACGGGCGCTGGGGGTGAACACGGTCGACACCTACGTGCCGTGGAACTTCCACGAACTCACCGACGGGACGGTGGACTTCACCGGCTGGCGGGACGTGGCCCGGTTCGTGCGGCTGGCCGGCGCCCTGGGGCTGGACGTGATCCTGCGGCCGGGACCGTACATCTGCGCGGAGTGGGAGTTCGGCGGGCTGCCCGCCCGGCTGCTGGCGGTCGACGGGCTGCGGCTGCGCTGCGCGGACCCGGCGTACCTCGCCGAGGTCGACGGCTGGTTCGACGCGCTGGTGCCCGAGCTGCTGCCGCTGCTGGCGAGCCGGGGCGGGCCGGTCGTGGCGATGCAGGTGGAGAACGAGTACGGCAGCTACGGCGACGACGCCGGCTACCTCGCCCACCTGCGCGACGGCCTGGTGCGGCGCGGCGTGGACTGCCTGCTGTTCACCACCGACGGCGCCCACGACACCATGCAGCAGGGCGGCACCGTCCCCGGCCTCCTCGCCACCGCCACCTTCGGCTCGCGCGCCCCCGAACGCCTGGCGGTGCTCCGCCGCCACCAGGGCGAAGGGCCGCTGACCGCCATGGAGTTCTGGATCGGCTGGTTCGACCAGTGGGGCCTGGCGCACCACGTCCGCGACCCCAAGGAGACCGCCGCCTCGCTCGACGAACTGCTCGCCACCGGCGCCTCCGTCAGCCTCTACATGGCGCACGGCGGCACCAGCTTCGGCCTGTGGTCCGGCGCCAACCACTCCGGCGCCCACCCGCTGGACGCCGGCTACGAGCCGACCGTCACCAGCTACGACTACGACGCGCCGATCGGCGAGGCCGGCGAACTGACCGAGAAGTTCCACGCCCTGCGCGAGGTGATCGGCCGCTACCTGCCCCTGCCGGACGGCGAACTGCCCGACCCGCCGCCGCGGGTGGCACCCCGGCGGCTGGAACGCGCCGACGGGCGGGCCGTGCTGGCGCGGGCCCTGGACGCGCTGTCGCAGCCCCAACGGCACGCCGCCCCGCTGCCGATGGAACGCGTCGGACAGTCCCGCGGCCTCATCCACTACCGCACCCGCGTACCCGGCCCGCGCAACGAACTCCCGCTGCGCATCGACGGGTTGGCCGACCGGGCACAGGTCTTCGCGGACGGCCGCCCGCTCGGCGTCCTGGAGCGCAACTCCCCCGGCGCCGCGCTGCCGCTGGCCACCGGGCCCGAAGGCGTCGAGCTGGACATCCTCGTCGAGGCGCTGGGGCGGGTGAACTACGGCCCGCAGATGGACGACCGCAAGGGCATCACCCGCGGCGTCTCGCACGGCCACCAGCGGCTCTTCGACTGGCAGATCCGGCCGCTGCCGCTCACCGACCTGTCCGCGCTGCGCTTCACGGACGACACCGAAACCCGCGACGGCGAACCGGCCTTCCACCGCTTCACCGCCGAACTCCCCTCCCCCGCCGACGCGTTCGTCGCCCTGCCGGACTGGGGACGCGGACTGCTGTGGCTCAACGGCTTCCTCCTCGGCCGCCACTGCGCCGCCGGCCCCCAGCGCACCCTCTACGCCCCCGCCCCCCTGTGGCGGGCGGGCGCCAACGACCTGGTCGTACTGGAACTCGAACGGCACGGGACGGCACTGGAGTTGGCCGACGAGCCGGACCTCGGCCCGGTCACGGCGGCCCCCAGCTCCGAGTACTGACCCCGGCACGGGGCCGCGGAGTGGGAAGTCGGCGGGCTCGACTTCCCACTCCGGCCACCGAGCCGCCAGGCAGGCCGCAACCCTCCGAGATGCGGGCAGAGCGCAACTGAGCAGTACCGGAAGCCACCTCCTCGGCACCGCCCCGATTCACGCCGGCGACCCGGGGCCGACACCCGCCCACGGGACCCGGCACAGGAAGTCGGCCTCGCCGACTTCCCACTCCGTCACGTACCTCATCGGCCACCTACCGCAGCCCCGGCGCGAGCACATGGGCCCGGAGAAAGAAGTGCTCCCCCACCGAGCCGCGCAAGGTGATCAGGTGCTGCTCCACGGCGGCGCGGACCGCAGACAGCAGAGCGTGAGCGAAGCCACGCGAGCGAAACCACGCGAGACGGGGCCGTCGTCCGTCAGGTGCCGATGAGGCACAGGGAGGCCCACAGCGCGAGGACGGCGGCGGTGAGGGTGGCGGGGACGGCGAGCAGGCCGAGGCGGGTGAACTCGCCCAGCCTCACCGGCACCCCGCGGTCGCGCACGATGCCGCGCCACAGCAGGGTGGCCAGCGAGCCGGCGTAGCTGAGGTTGGGGCCGATGTTCACCCCGAGCAGGACCGCGAGGACGGCTCCGGGCCCGGCCGGGGCGGCCAGCGGCACCAGGGCGAGCGTGGCGGGCAGGTTGTTGATGACGTTGGCGAGGACGGCGGCGAGGGCGGCGGTGCCGAGCAGGGCGGGCAGCGCCGTGCCGGACGGGATCAGGTGGGCCAGCCCGGCGGCGAGGCCGTTGTCGACGACCGCGCGCACCACGACGCCCAGGGCCAGGACGAACGCCAGGAACGGCAGGTTGGCCGAGCGGACGACGCCCGCGGCGGTGGCGTTGCCGCGGGCCAGGGCGCGGACGGCCAGGACGGCGGCGCCCGCGGCCGCCGACCAGGCCGGGTTGACGTCCAGTGCGGAGGCGAGGACGAACCCGGCGAGCGTGCAGCCCACCGTCACCAGGGCGAACAGCGGCACGGCGGGGGCCGGCCCCGCCTCGGGCGCCCCGGCCGGGGCCGCGTCCAGGTCGGCGGCGAAGAAGCGGCGCAGCACCAGGTACTCGACGCCGACCGCGGCCAGCCACGGCAGCGTCATCAGGGCGGCGAAGCGGCCGAAGCTCAGGCCGCTGGCGGTGAAGGCCAGCAGGTTGGTCAGGTTGGAGACCGGCAGCAGCAGCGAGGCCGTGTTCGACAGGTGGGCGCAGGCGTACAGGTGCGGTGCGGGCCGGGCGCCCAGGCGGGCGGCGGTGGCCAGCACCACCGGGGTGAGCAGCACGACGGTGGCGTCCAGGCTGAGCACCGCGGTGACGAGCGAGGCGACGGTGAACACCTGGACGAGCAGCCGGCGCGGGCGGCCGGCGGCGCTGCGCGCCATCCAGGCCCCGCAGGCGCGGAACAGCCCTTCGCGGTCGCAGAGTTCGGCCAGAACCAGGACGGCGGCCAGGAAGCCGATGACCGGTCCGAGGCGGGCGGCCTCGGCCGTCGCGTGCTCCGGCGGGACGGCGCCGGTCGCCACCAGGAGGGCGGCGGCCGGCACCGCGGCGGCGGCCTCCGGCCAGCCCCAGGGGCGGGCGACGGCGCAGACCAGGACGAGCAGCAGCAGGCCTGCGGACAGGGCTTCGGCCCAGGCGGTGTTCAGGGGTGCTCCTCAGGGGGGTGGTCGGTGTCCGCGCTCGGTCCGCGGCCCGGCGCAGCATGCCACAGCGGCGGACCGCGGGGGCCGGGCGGGGCCGGTGCGCCTCCCCGGGGGGCGGGTCAGTCCCACCAGAAGGACCACTGGTAGGTGCCCACGAGTCCCTCGGCGTACTCGGTGAGGGAGCCGGTGCCCTGGAAGACCAGGTCGGGGCAGAAGGCGGTGTGCTCGGCGGCCAGCGGGAGCGCCTCGGCGAGCGTGGCGGGCGGCACGGGGACGCTCAGTTCCAGGGTGTCGAAGCCGACTTCGACGACCTGGGCGCCGAAGCGGCGCTCCCAGTCGGCGAGCACGGCGGCGATCCGGGCGATCTCGTCGTGGTTGGTGGGGCCGCTCCAGCCGCAGACCGTCAGTGCCTCGGCGCCGCTGGCGGCGCGCACCAGGCCGAGGCGGCCGCCCTTGTGCAGCAGCACCTCGGCCAGCTCCCGGGCCTCGGTTCCGGCGGCGCCGTCGGGGACGGTGACGGCGGGGGCGGGGCCGGGCCAGGTGCGGCCGTAGGGGGCGAGGGCCTCGTCGAGGATCTCGGCGTCCTCGCCCGTCTCGCCGTCCTCGTCCTCGTCGGCCTGCTTCCACCAGGTGCGCAGCAGGGCGGCCGGGTCGTAGAGGCCGGGCAGGGCGGCGTCGGTGGGGTGGAGCTCGCCGGACAGCCAGGGCCGGTAGTCGGGACCGGTGCGGTCCAGCGGGGTGAGCAGCAGCGGCCACAGCCCGGTCTGCGGGTGGGCGCGGTGCAGTTGCCGCCACAGCCCGGCGGGGGCGGGGTCGTCGCTGATCCACAGCAGCGGCTGCCGCCCGTCGTCCTCGGTGACGAGGCGGCCCGGTGGCAGGTCGACGGGCAGGGCGGCGAGGGCGGCGGGGAGGTCCAGGTGCTCGGTCATGCGGCCACCGTAGGGGTGCCCACCGGCAGCGCCCGGGGGCGTCGGCAGGGGCCTCGACGGGGGCGTCGGCAGGGTGTCGACGGGAACATCGCCGGGGCGTCGGCGGCGCTTCGTGTCCGGCCTTCGGGAGGGGGCGCCGCCCGCGTGAACCCGTTTGTCGGACCGCCACGACCACTGCTACCTTTCCGGAGGCCGTGCGAGAGACAGAGGAGGTGGTACCCGTGAACGCAGTATCGACATGGGTGCTCCCCTCCGGGGTCACGGTCGGGCGATAGGTCGTCGTCCGGGAGCGCCGTTTTCCGAGCACTCCCGAAAGGCACGACCATGCACTTCACTTCCGAGCAGCGTTTCGACGACGGCGTCGTCGAGCGACGGTTCACCCTCGGCGAGATCCCCGGCATCCTGTGGACGCCCGCGTCCGCCACCGCGTCCGCACCGGTTCCGCTGATCCTGATCAGCCCCCCGCCGCTCGGCCTGGGCAAGGTGTACTCCCGGCTGGCGGGGCGGGCCCGCTACTACGCGGCGGAGTACGGCTTCGCCTCGGCCACCCTGGAGCTCCCCGGCAGCGGTGAGCGCCCCCGGTGGGCCGCCGCCGACCAGGCCCGCGCCGACCTGCGCCGGGCGATGGAGGCCGGCGGGCCGGTCAGCGGCGAGATCGTCGACGCCCTGATCCTCCCGCTGGTCGAGCGGGCCGTCCCGGAGTGGCGGGCGGCGCTGGACGACCTCCTGTCGTTGCCCGAGGTCGGCGGCCCGGTCGGGTACGAGGGGGGCATCATCTCCATCGGCGTCCGGCTGGCGGTGGTCGAGCCGCGCATCGCGGCGGCCGGCCTCTTCGCGGGGAGCCTGGTGCCCGCCGCCATCGTCGAGGAGGCCCGGCAGGTCACCGTGCCGTTGCAGGTCCTGCTGCAGTGGGACGACGAGGGGAACCCGCGGCAGGCGGCCCTGGACCTGTTCGACGCCTTCGGCTCCGAGGAGAAGACCCTGCACGCCAACATGGGCGGGCACACCGGCGTCCCGCGGCACGAACTCGACGCCGGGGCCCGCTTCTTCGCCCGGCACCTGAGGTGAGGCCCGGCCGCCGGGGCGGGACCGGCCGCTAGCCGCCACCGTCCCCGCCCGTCGAGGCCTCGCCTCCCCCACCGTGGGCCCCAGCCGACCCGGCAGGGGCCCGCGGTGCTTCGCGTTCCGCCCGAACTCGCTTACGGGCGCTGTCCGTTCCCTCCGGACGGGGCCGAAACGCGCACGTCAGGAGGCCCGGTCAGGACCAGGGGAGGTTGGAGCGGGTGTGCCAGTAGGCCTCGGGGGGCTCGGGCATGGTGGCGAGGGCGGTGAGGTCCGCGGGGGTGGGGCGCAGGGTGGTGGCGGCGAGGTTGGAGGCGAGCTGGTCGGGGGTGGCGGCGCCGGACAGGACGATGTCGGCCCAGGGCTGGGCGGCGGCCGCGGCCAGGGCGAGGGCGTCGGCGGCCGCGCCGGTGCGCTGCGCGAGGGTGCGCAGCGGGGCGGTGTCGGGGCCGGTGGCGTTGCGGCCGGCGAGGCGGCCGTTGGCCATGGCCTCCTTGACGACGACGAGCCATCCGGCCGCGTGGGCTTCGGCGAGGGCGGGGGCGGCGGAGGTCTCCAGGAGGTTCCAGGTGGCCTGGACGGCGGTGAACAGCGGGCGGCCGTCGGCGGTGACGGCGAGGGCGCGGCGGATGGTGTCGGCCTGGGCGGGGCCGCTGGTGGACAGGCCCACGCGTACGCCGTCGGCGGCGAGGGCGGCGAGGCGCCGGTGCAGGGCGGGGTCGGTGAGGGCGGGGCTGTCGGGGGTGACGGAGTGGACGAGGTAGAGGTCGAGGTGGATGCCGAGGTGGGTGCGGGTCTCGTCGATCTGGCGGTCGTAGACGGCGGTGGAGTGTTCCTTGACCTCGTGGGCGGGCACTCCGGTGGTGCGCCAGTCGGCGGTGTAGGTGTAGCCCCACTTGCTGCCGACCGTCACCTCGGCGGCGGCTTCGGGGTGTTGGGCGAGCCACTGGCCGAGGAACTCCTCGGCGCGGCCGTAGGAGCGGGCGGTGTCGAGGTAGCGCACGCCGGCGGCGTAGGCGGCGTCGAGGAGGGTGTGGGTGCGTTGGCGCAGGGCGTCGACGGTGCGTTCGGCGGGCAGGTCGGTGTCGCGCCCGAGGTTGATGTAGCCGGGCCGGCCGACGGCCGCGGTGCCCAGGCCGAGGCGCGCGGGGTGCGGGCGCGCGGCGGCGGGGGTGGGGTTCGCGGGGGTGGCGGGGTCGGTCGGCATGGCGGGTTCTCCTCGGGCGCGACGGTTCTCACCTGGGACTTTAGTCGCGCGGTGGGGGCGGGGTGTCAGCCGGCGGCGAGGGTGGCCTTGATCCAGGGGGCGTAGGCGGGCACGTCGGTGTAGAGGCCGGGGCCACCGGTGCAGGGCACGCCGGGGGTGCCGGGGCCGGAGGTGGTGCCGACCAGTTCCCAGCGGCCGCCGCGGCCGCGCTGGATCTGGGGGCCGCCGGAGTCGCCGAAGCAGGCCATGGCCTTGGGGATCTGGCTGAGGGTGCACAGGCGGGTGGGGTCGGCGTAGCCGGGGGCGCAGTCGGTGGGGGCGCCGATGCGGGTGGGCAGTTCCTGGAGGCGTTCGGGGAAGACCATCTTCTGGTAATCGGCGACGTCGACGACGGTGCCGAAGCCGAGCAGCCGGGTGGGGGTGCCGGGGGCGCCGGGGCGGTCGGCGATGCGGACGGGCTGCTGGGGGGCGGGGCGGTCGAGGCGGATGAGGGCGAGGTCGTCGTGGTTGGGGCGGGTGGCGCCGTCGCCGAAGGAGAAGCCGGGGTGGACGACGACGCGGTCGACGTTGCGTACGGTGCCGCCGCTGGAGCGGTGGGCGCTGCCGATGCGCACGGTGCCCTTGAGGGCGAGGCCGGTGTCCTCGTCGCCGACGACGCAGTGGGCGGCGGTCAGGACCCACTGGCGGTCGATCAGGGTGGCGCCGCAGGTGCCGTCGGCGAGCTGCTTGGCGCTCAGCGGGAGGGTGGCCATGAAGGGGTAGCGCTCGGTGGAGTCGTGGCCGTTGACGATGGCTGAGGCGCTGCCGGTCATGGCGGTGGCGCCGAGGGCGGCGGCCAGGGCGGTGACGGCGGCGGCGCGGGCGGTGCGGCGGGCGAGGGGTCGTCCGGTGGTACGGAGGGGCACGGGTGACGGCCTTTCGGGTCGGTCGGTGTTGATGCGACCAGCCAACCGGGAGCCCGCCCGCCGGGACATCCGGCTGGCGGGCGGCCCTGGCCTGGGGGTATCCCCCGGTCCCGGTTTCGGGCTACCGGGTGGCCCGCCCGTTCTCGCCCGGCAGCGTGGACGGCGACACGGAGGGCGACGCGGGTCGCAGTGGCTCCGCCGCCGGGGCGGTGCCGCGCTCGGCCGTCCGTCCGACGCCCCGCCCGACGCCCCGCTCGGCCCCGGGCGCGACCTCGCGCGCGACTCCGGGCACGGCCTCACGCTCGGCCCCGGGCTCGGGCCATCCCGAGGAGGAGGTGCGCACGGCCTGGACGGGCGCGGAGACCGGCTCCCCCAGCGGGCGGGCGGCGCGCACGGGCGCGGCGGCCCGGGTGACGGCCCGGGTGACGGTGGCGGCCGGGGCGACGGCCTGGTCCAGCCGCAGCACGAAGTTGACGTAGTCGTGCGGTTTGCCGGGGAAGTGGCAGTCGTTGCTGGTGAGCAGCCGGCTGCGCAAGCCGTCGTGTTCGGTGAGCGGCCCGGTGGTGGTGCGCAGGTTGGGCTGCCAGCTGCGGCCCCACAGGTGGTGTTCGAGGGAGAGCGTCCAGCTCTCCTCGTCCACCTCGATGGCGGCGCCGACGCGCCCGGGCAGCACCCGCAGTCCGTAGGAGCCGCGTACGACGGCCCGTTGGTCGAAGTCGGCGCTCTTGCCGACGACGGTGATCCGCCACGCGCCGTGGAACCTGAGCATGCCTGCCTCCTGACGCCTCGGCGCCCGCTCCGGCAGAGGGCGCCCCCGTCCACGTCTACGGCCGCGGGGCGCCCTCGGGCTCAACCGGCCCGCAGGCCGAGCCACTGCTCGGCGTCCCAGGCCTCGAAGCGCTCGACTTCGGTGAAGCCGAGCTTCGCGGCGAGGCGCATCGAGCGGGTGTTGGCGCTCTGGGTGGTGAGCACCACGGGTTCGCCGGGCAGCGCGCCGGCGAGCCAGTGGAGGGCCGCCGCGCACGCCTCGGCGGCGTAGCCGCTCCCCCAGGCGCGCGGCAGGAACAGGTAGCCGAGGTCGGCCTTGCCCGCGGCGGCGGGGCTGCGGTGTCCCGTCGCCCTCCGGAGCAGGATCAGGCCGATCATCGACCCGTCGAGTTCGACCACGAGGTGTCCGGGCCGCTGTTCGGGCGCTTCGGGCAGCTCGCGTTCGAGTTCCGCGCGCGGCCGGGGGCCGCCGAGGTAGGTGTGCACCTCCGGGGAGGCGAACAGTTCGACGAACGCCTCGCGGTCGCGGGGCTCGGACGCGCGCAGCACGAGCCGTTCGGTCCTGATCGGTTCGGGCGGCCAGGGCACGTTTTCAAGATCGTCCATCCGCGCACCCTAACAACCCCCCCGACGGCCGCCCGAGGGCGGTCAGCGGTGGGCGGTCAGCGGTGGGCGGCGGCCAGGGAGCGGAGTTGGACGTGGACGGCGCCGGGTTCGGTGCCGGTGAGGGCGGCGATCTCGGGGGCGGACAGGTCGAGGACGAGGTGCAGCAGCAGGACGTCCTGCTGGGCGGCGGTGAGGTGGGCGACCGGGCCGAGCGGGCGGGGGCCGGCCAGGGCGCAGACGCGGTGGCGCACCGCCTGCCAGGCGCAGGCGGCCGGGCTGGCGGTGGCCAGGGCGTCGAGCCAGCGGGTGCCGAGGTCCTCGAAGGCGGCGCGGACGGCCAGGGAGGCGTCGGCGGGCGGCAGGAGCAGTTCGGCGTAGTCGAGGTAGCGGCGCAGGTGGAGGTCGTGCAGCGCCCGCAGGGGGGCGGCCGAACGGCGTGGTGGTGTCGGCATGGTGGTGTCCCGAGGTGTCCCGAGGTGGCGCGGGTGGGTGCCGAGGCGGCGGGTACCGGAACGGCAGGAGCCGGAAGTGCGAGTACTGGAACGGCGGGTGCCGGAACGGCGAGTACTGGAACGGCGGGTGACGGAGGGGCGGGTGCCGGTCCGCGGCCGGGGCGCGGGTGGCGCGTCCCGGCCGCGGGCCGGGTCACACGAGGACCGGCGGGTTGTCGTCGGTGCCTTCGCGGCCGGCCGTGGCGGGGTGGCCCAGGCCGCCCTCGCCCCGGTCGGCGGCCAGGCTGGTGCGCAGGGTGGCCCAGAGCCGGAACAGCATGTCCGTCGAGGTGCCGGCGCTGGAGGACTGCATGGCCCGGGCGAACTCGGCGTGGTGCGTGCGCGAGTTGACGGGCAGCGGGGCGCGGGCGTTGTTCGTCCGGTCCCAGGCCGCCGCCCACAGGGCGCGGCGGGCCTCCCTGACCCCGCAGACCTCCATGTAGGCGAGGAAGACGGGTTTGCGCAGCGGGGCCTCGCCCTTGAGGACCAGGGCCAGCGTGCTGGAGGGCAGGCGTTCGCCCCGGTCGCGGGCGCGGCGGTCCAGTTCTCTCAGGGAGGGCCAGTCGGCCTTGCGGCGCATCTCGTGCATCGCCCGGCGCAGGTCCGCGAAGGAGTCGACCTGTTCGGGGTCGACCCGCCGGGGTGCGCGCAGCCGCCGGCTGCCCGAGGGGCGGGGCACGTGGGCCCAGTAGTTGGCCTGGACCCATTTGCGCCGGGCGGTCTTGAGGTCGCCGCCGCATTCGCGGGTGACGGCCTCGACGACCTTCCAGCTCGGCACGGAGCTTCCGCCGGCGGCCCGTTGCAGGGTGGTGGGGTGGTAGTTGGTCCTGGCGGCGAGCTGACGGTACGTCAGTCCCGCCTGCCTGCGCTGCTCCCGCAGCCAGGCGGCGAGCCGGCCGAGCGCGGGCTCGGTCGCCTCGATCGGATTCTCTCGGCGTCCCATCGCGGTCGGGCGCTCTTCCTAGGCCCGCTCCCGTCGGAGCCTGAAGGCCAGCAGGCAGCCGCCGGTGGCCAGTTCGAGCGCGGCGCCGGCCGACATGCCGGTCGCCACCAGGGCGGCGGCCAGCGCGACCGTCAGGACGACCACGACGACGACCACGAGCGGACGGCGGTCGCCCGGGTGGCGCCGCGGGCGCGAGTGCGGCGCGGGGCGCGCCGGGTACGGCCGCGGGTGCAGCGGTACCGGGTCCGCCGCGGTGCGCCGGGTACGGTTTCGAGTGCGGATGCGCTTGTTCCGGTTCCTCGTCATCGAGGAGTCCTCCATATCACTGTCCACTCCAACTGGCAGGCACTTGTGCGGTTGGCGTCGCACTGCGTGCCCGGTGGCATCACACTCTGTCAGGCGTACGGGTGAATCCCAATCGGTTCGGTGAACATCGCGCGGATTGATGCGCCGGTGTCCCGGTCCCTGGCCGCAATCTCGTGAACGCCCTATCAGAAAGGCACAGTTCAGCGAAAGGAAACCGGATTTTGATGCGCCTTTGTGCAGCCCGCCCTTGTGAGCCGTCCTGACGGGATGTGACGATTTGGAGCGGCGTCACCCGGACCCGCGGGTCCGGAACCCGGGGGCGCTGTTCACTCCAACAACTCGGGAACATCGGCAGCGGGCCGTGTTGGCGCATGGGTCCGCCCGAACAGCAGAGACCGCCCGGCCCTGGTGGCCCGAGCGGTCTCTCTGCGTTCCGCGCCCGGTCGCGCGACCCGTCACGCGGGCCGGTCCGCCTCCTGCGTCACCGCCCGCGTCATGCGGCGGTCGGGGCGCCCGCGACGCGGCGCTCGCCGCCGTTGCGCTCCTGCCAGAAGCGGTAGACCTCGACGGCGGCGGCGCGCTCCTCGTGGCGCATCGGCAGCCGGCGCTCCTGGTAGGGCTTGGCGAACTCGCCGTAGAAGGTGTCGAGTTCGAAGTACTTGCGGTCGTCGACGTAGTGCGGCTCGTAGGCGTCGCGGGTGGTGAGGAAGACGACCTCGTCCGGCGAGCAGTAGTAGAGCGAGCCCAGGCACATCGGGCAGGGGTGGGCGAGCACGTAGATGGTGGTGCCGGTCAGGTGCTCGGTGCCCAGCCTGGTGCAGGCCTCGCGGATGGCGAGGATCTCCGCGTGGGCGGTGGGGTCGTTGGTCTGGGCGACCCGGTTGGGGCTCTCCGCGAGGACCTCGCCGTCCTTGACGATGACGGTCGCGAACGGGCGGCCGCCCTCGGCGACGTTCCGGCGGGCGAGGTCGATGGTGCGCTGGGCGAAGTCCACGGTGGTCCTCCGGAGTGGGGAAGGGGGCGGGGTCGGCGGGTTCGGCGGGCGGGGTGCCCGGCCGGCGGGGTGCCGGCCGGGCACCGGGGGTGTCAGAACGGCTTGGTCGGCAGGTACTTGCCGTCGAGGGTGATGACGGCGCGCTCGCCGCCGTCCGGGTCGGCGACCTTCTTCACGTCCAGCCTGAAGTTGATCGCGGAGATGATGCCGTCGCCGAACTCCTCGTGCACCAGGGCCTTGAGGGTGGTGCCGTAGACCTGGAGCATCTCGTAGAAGCGGTACATCGTCGGGTCGGTCGGGACGCGGTTGGGCATCGAGCCGCGCACCGGGACGGTCTGCAGCAGCAGCGCCGCGTCGTCGTCCAGGCCGAGCAGTTCCGCGACGGCCCCGGCGGACTGCTTCGGCAGCGGGTGCTGGCCGAGCACGGCGGCGGTGGTGAAGGCCACCGACAGGCCGGAGGCCTCGGCGATCCGCTTCCAGGACAGGTCCTTGCGGATCTTGGCCTCGACGGCCTTGTCGGCGAGGGCCTCGCGGGCGGTCCGGTCGAACTGCGCGTGCACCATGGTGGCTGCGTCCTTTCGGGGTGGGGGGTGTGCCGCGCCGCCCGGAGACGGGGCGGCGGGCAGGGGGCTGCGTGGAAGGTGAGGCGGGAGGTCAGGCCGCGAGGGCGCTGCCCGCGGCGGCGGTCAGGTCCTCGACGCGGCCGGTCGGGATGTCGTAGACCCAGCCGTGCAGCGCGACCCGGCCCTCGGCGAGGGCGCGGGCGACGGAGGGGTGGGTGGCCAGGTTCGCCAGCTGGGCGAGCACGTTCTGGCGGACCAGCGCCGGGACGCCGCCCTCGGCGCCGGCGCGGGCCACGGAGGCGTCCGCGTGGCGCAGCCAGGTGGCGACCGCGGGGGCGCCGGACAGGTCGTGGCCCTCGGCGAGGGCGGTCATCGCGCCGCAGGCGGAGTGGCCGCAGACGATGACGTCCCTGACGCCCAGGGCGGCGACGGCGTACTCGATGGACGCCGCGACGC
Source organism: Kitasatospora sp. NPDC002543 (assembly GCF_053594915.1). Lineage (NCBI taxonomy): Bacteria > Bacillati > Actinomycetota > Actinomycetes > Kitasatosporales > Streptomycetaceae > Kitasatospora > Kitasatospora sp. NPDC002543. The sequence continues at coordinate 31,168 of NZ_JBSFWR010000070.1, forward strand.
CGTCGGCCTCGGGGCTGTGGGCGGGCACCAGGTTGCCGGCGGTGCGGATGACGAACAGGTCGCCGGGTTCGGTGCCGGTGATCAGCTCGGGCACGACGCGGGCGTCGGAGCAGCTGATGAACAGCGTGTCCGGGGTGTGGTGGGTGGCGAGGCGGGCGAAGAGCTCCGCCTTGGCGGGGAAGACGTCCCGCTGGAAGCGGGCGACGCCGTCGGTGAGGTCCTGCACGGTCACTCCCTTCGGGGTGATCGGGGTGGTGATCGGCCCTGTGGGCTGGTGAGATCCACCCTGCATGACCTGCTCCTATAGTGTCCAAGAGCTGCTGCGCATGGAAACCATTGGTGGCATCTATAGTCGATTCCATGGCCCTTCTCGAACTGCGTCACCTGCGCTACCTGCTCGCCGTCGCCGAGCACGGCAACTTCACCCGCGCCGCCGAGGAGCTGCACATCTCCCAGCCCACGCTCTCCCAGCAGGTCAAGCAGCTGGAGAAGACCCTGGGCGTACAGCTGCTGGACCGCACCGGCCGCACCGTGCGGCTCACCGACGCCGGCACCGTCTACACCGAACACGCCCGCCGCGCCCTGCGCGACCTGGCCGCCGCCGAACGCGCCGTCCACGACGTCCAGGACCTCTCCCGCGGCCACCTGCGCCTGGGCGTCACCCCCACCTTCACCGCCTACCTGGTCGGGCCGCTCACCGCCGAGCTCCACGCCCGCTACCCCGGCATCGGCCTCACCCTGACCGAGGGCACCCAGGACCGCATCGAGGCCGCCCTGCTCGCCGACGACCTCGACCTCGGCATCGCCTTCGCCGGCGACCACCTGCCCGGCGTCGGCGCCACCGCGCTGTTCACCGAGACCCTCAGCCTCGTCACCGGTGCCCGCCCCACCCCGGCGCAGACCGCGCCGCTGCCCGTCCACGCCCTGGAGGACGAGCGACTCGCGCTACTGAGCGGCGACTTCGCCACCCGCGGCCACATCGACGCCTACCTCGCCCGCCACCGGGCCGCCCCGCGCATCACCGTCGAGGCCAACTCCGTCCAGGCCCTCACCGAGATCGTCCGGCGCACCGGCCTGGCCACCGTCCTGCCCGACGCCGTCACCCACGACCACCCCCACCTCACCCCCGTCCCCCTCGACCCTCCCCTGCCCACCCGCACCGTCGCCCTCCTGCACCGCGAGGGCGCCTACCGCGGCGCCGCCGCCCGCGCCTTCACCCGCCTCACCCACGAGCTGGTGCGCGACCGCGGCTACCCGCCGGCGCCACAGGCGGCCCTCAGCGGGTGAACACCACGTCCGTGCCGGTCAGTTCGCGGCTGGCCTCCCACAGCCGCGCGGCCGTGGCGGTGTCCCTGAGGTGGTCCCAGAGGGGTTCGGCGCGCGGGGTGCCGCGCAGGCCGAACGCCCGGGGGCTCCACATCCGGCCGCCGCGCACCTGCGGGTCCAGCACGGCGCGCACGGCCGGCCAGGCGGCGGCGTCCTTGCCCTGCACCACCAGCCCCAGCGGCAGGTGGCGCAGCCGCTCCCCGGCGGTGCGGACGTGGACGGGCGGGCGCGAGGGCGTGAGGGAGTCGAGCGCGCCGCCGGGATGGACGAGCACGCTCAGCGTCGTGCTGCCGGCGGCGCGCAGGCGGCGGTCGAGTTCCAGGGCGAAGAGCATCTGGGCGAGCTTGGAGCGCGAGTAGGCCCGCTTGGGCCGGTAGTCGCGGGCGCTCTGGAGGTCGTCGAGGTCCAGGCGCTCGGACTTGGCGGCGAAGCTGCCGGTGGTGACGACCCGGCCGCCCGGGGCGGCCGCGAGCAGCGGGGCCAGGTGGTGGGTCAGCGCGAAGTGGCCCAGGTGGTTGGTCCCGAACATCAGCTCGTGCCCGGCGGCGGTCGTCCGGCGCGGCGGATGGTCCAGCGCCACACCGGCGTTGTGGACGACCGCGTCCAGCCGGTCCAGCCCGAGCGCGTCCACGGACGCGCGGAGCGAGGTGAGGTCGGCCAGGTCCAGGGGGACGTGCCGCACGTCGGCACCCGGGACGCGGGAGCGGATGGAGGCGATCGCCGCCTCGGCCCGCCCCCGGTCACGGCAGCCCAGGACCACGGTGGCGCCGGTGCCGGCGAGTTGCTCGGCGACGAAGTACCCGATGCCCGCGTTGCCGCCGGTGACCAGGACGTTCCTCCCCTCGGCGCGGGGCAGCCGATGGACGTCCCACGGGGAGGCGGCGGGTGCGGAGGGCATGGTGGCTCCTGGATTTCGGGGGCGGTTCGGAGCCCCTACCGTCCCTCGGGCCGCTCACATCCCACCGGCAGCCCGCCAGCAGCCCGCCGTCCGCGCTGTCGGCCCACCGGCACCCGGCAAGGGGCGCGCGACGGGGGCGCGCGCCATGACGCTGCGCAAGCAAAAGATCGCATTCCGGTATCAACGGCCGGGCCCCCGGGCTACGGTGATGATCGGAACGGAGTGCGGAGCCCGCAGTACGTGAGAGGTTTGAGATGGCCCATCGGCGTTTGGAGAACGGCCTCACGTCGAGCCCGGCGGTGATGTTCGGCGAAGCACTCCGCTTCGCCCGCGAGCTGGCGGGCTACACCCAGGAAGAGCTGGGCAAACTCCTGCACTGCACCCGGCCGGCGATCACCCGGTTCGAGAGCGGCAAGCGTTCGATGCACAGGGACGTCGTCGAGAGAGCCGACGAAGTACTCGGCGCGCGGGGCCTGCTGGTTCGGCTCTGGGAGCGGGTGGACTGGCACGCCGATGTCGAGCACCCCGACTGGTTCCAGACGTACGTCGATCTGGAAGCGGAAGCCGCGGCAACCCGGGTGCTCCAGTACATGCGGATCAACGGTCTGCTCCAGTGCCGGGAGTACGCCCACGAGATCTTCCGCCTCGGCGATGCCCGGGACAACCCGGAGTGGATCGCCGAGCGGGTGAGGACCCGACTGAGCCGACAGGACCGGTTCCTGGCCCCCGGCGGGCCGTCATTGATCGTCATCCTCCATGAGAGCGCGATCCGGAGCACCATCGGTGGACCGGGCACCATGCGAAAGCAGATGGAGCACCTCCTCTCCATGGGAGAGCGGTCCAACGTGATGATTCAGGTGGCGCCGTTCGCCTTCAGCGCCCGGAAGTTGCCGACCACGTCGGTGGTGCTACTGGAGATGCCGGACGGGAGGGAGTGGGTCTACTCGGAGAGCCTGTACCGAGGGCACTTCAGTGACGCCCCTTCGATCGTGCAGCAGACCCGCCGGGACTTCGACCTTGTCCGTGGATCTGTACTCTCGGTCGACGATTCCCACACCTTTATCGCTGAAGCAATGGAGGAATACCGATATGCGGAACGCCGAGCCGAGCGGGGCGTTGTGGCGCAAGAGCAGCTACAGCGGGGACAACGCGGGCGAGTGCATCGAGGTGGCCCTCGGGTCCCCCGGCCTCGTTCCCGTACGTGACTCCAAGGACCCCCACGGTCCCCGCCTCGTCTTCCCCGCCGCCGCCTGGAAATCCTTCGTCACCGCTGTCCAGGAAGGCGTGTTCCCGGTATGAAGCCGACGTGGCGCAAGAGCAGCTACAGCGGCACGAACGGCGGAAACTGCGTCGAGGTGGCCCCCGGATTCCCCGGCCTCGTTCCCGTACGTGACTCCAAGGACCCCGACGGTCCCCGTCTCGCCTTCTCCTCCCCCGCCTGGGACTCCTTCCTCGCCGCCGTGCGCGCGGGCGAGTTCCCCGGCTAGTTCCGTCCACCACCACCCGCCGTGCGGGGTGCAACTCCTCGTTGCGCCCCGCACGGCGCATGTCCGGGGCTACTCGCGGGGCCGGCCCAGGAGGGCGGCCGAGGCGGGGTCGCCGATGCGGGTGGCCACCGCCCCCTTGAGGACGCTCAGCGCGGCGGGCAGTGCCGACACCGCCGCCGCCTTGAGGGCGCTGATCGAGGTCAGGTCGAACTGGTCGGCCAGCAGCAGGCCGAGGAACGCCGCGACGTACGTGGCGGCGGTGCGCTCGACCAGGTCGAGGACGAACTTCCGCATGGTCAGGTCTCCTTCGTGGTGGAGGGCGGTGGGATGCGGTCCGTGCGCGAGGGGTCGGAGGGTGTGCGGCACGGGCCGCCGGGGGGAGTCGGCCCCTCATGTACACGTTCACGCCGCCGGATCCGACGACGGCCCGGTCCACGGAATCCGGCGATGCTCCGTGTCCGTCCCGCGCGGTACGGTCCTGGTCTCACAACCGGAGGTGGCACATGGGTCGTTGGGGAACCGGGGCGGGTCCCGGCGGGCTGCGCCGGCGCGGGGCCGAGCGGCGGCGGCTGGCGGCGGAGCAGGGCTGGGAGTTCCACGAGGAGAGCCCGGAGCTGGTCGAACGCTGGCGCGGCGCGGTGCTCTCCGGCGGCCGTGACGCCACGCCGCGCGCCCGGTTCGCGGCCACCGGCGCGCTGGACGGCCACCGGGTCACCGTCTTCGACTGGGCCTTCGGCCGCGGCGCCGACGGCATACGCGCCGTCCACCTGGTCGAACTCCCCCGCCCACTGCCCCTGGTGGCGGTCACGCACTTCCCGACGGGCGCCGACCAACTGCTGCCGCTGCTGCGCCGCCAGGTCCTGGCGAAGCCCGGCCACCACCTGTACGAGAGCGGCGAGGAGGCGTACGACGACGTCCACCTCGTCGAGACCACCGACCCGGACGTCGCCGGGCGCCTGCTGACGCCCGCCGTCCGGGAGTTCGCCGACGACCACCTCTGGTCGCAGTGGCGGGTGGAGGACCGCTGGCTCTGCTACGTCGGCTACGAGGGGCCCTCGGCGCGCGGCGAGCAGCCGCTCGCCGTGCTGCGCTCACTGACCCGGCTCGTCGACCTCGCCGACCCGGCCCTGTGGGGCGGGCCCCGCCCCACCCCCGCCGACGCCGCCTCCACGGCCACGCCCGCCGGCCCGGCCGCCATGTACCGGGGCGGCCCCGCCCACACCGGCGTCCACCCCGCCGCCCCGGCCCCGGCCGGCTTCCTGCCCTGGAGCACCCGCCTGCCCGAACGGCCCTCCACCGCGCCCACCGTCTGCGCGGGCACCCTCTACCAGAGCGCCGGGGAGCGCTGCTACGCCCTGGACGCGCTCACCGGCGAACAGCGTTGGCGCCGCGACCTGCGGGACCGCCTGAGCGGCACCCCGGCCGTCGCGGGCGACACCGTGTACCTGGTCGGCGAGGACGGCCTGTTGTACGCGCTCGCCACCAAGGACGGCACCGAGCGCTGGCACACCCGTGTCGGCACGTCGTCCTCGCCCACCGTCGCCGACGGCGTGGTCTACACCGTGACCAGGTCGATGTTCTCCCTGCACCACACCCGCCCCGGCAAACTGGTCGCCACCGACGCCCGCACCGGCCGCCGGCGCTGGGAGCGGATCCTGCCGGACGGCTCCTGCTCGGCGGCGGCGGTGGCCGACGGCCGGGTCCACGTCACGGGCCTCAGGGGGCAGGTGGGCGCCTACCAGGTGGAGGACGGCGAGCGGCTCTGGTACGACGACACCGCCGAGCCCTGCCTCGCCCTGTGCTCCCCGAGCGTCGCGGACGGCACCGTCTACGTCGGCACCGGCGGCGGGATGGTGCGCGCCTACGACGCGGAGACCGGCGAACAGCCCTGGGGCGGGCCCAGGTTCGGCGGCGGCACCGCGATCGACGACAGCCCGGCGGTCACCGGCGAGGTGTTCCTCGTCGGCGGCCTCGGCAGCCCGCTGTTCGCCCGGTACCGCGGCGACGCCCAGCCCAGCTGGAAGCTTCCCGGCCCGGACGGCTCCTCCGGCGCCACCGTCGCCGGCGCCGACGCCTGGGCGGTCGTCGCGGGCCGCCGCCCCACGCTGGTGCGCGTCCGCGTGGCCACCGGCCTGGTGCACTGGCGGCTGCCGCTGGACGCGGCGGCGAGCGCCCCGGTCTACGCGGACGGCGTGGTGTACGTGACCACCGCGAAGGGCACCGTCCTGGCCCTCGACGCCCTCACCGGCACCCGCCCCGCCCGGGCCCGGCAGCGGCAGCTCTCCTGACGGCGGCTCCGCCGACCGCGTCGCGCCGCCCGGCCCCCGCTACCGCCCCGCGAGCGGGTGGGCGCCGGTCCACCAGTTGCCGGGGGCCTCGGGGTCGCGGCTGGTCCAGTACTCCACGATGGCGTCGACGAACTCCTCACGGGACAGCACGCCGTCGCCGTTGCGGTCCAGGTGACGGAAGGCGGTGTCGGCCCGGTCGCGGCCGAGGCCGGGGAAGTGCGCCCCGTGGAAGGCCCGGAACTCCTCGGGGTCGACCGTCCCGTTCCCGTCGGCGTCGGCGACGGACAGGAAGACCTCGGCGAGCCGGCCGACGGTCGCGGCGGTGGCCCGCGGGTCGTCGGCCAGGGTCAGGGTGGAGGCGACGAACTGCTCGCGGGTGATCGCCTCCGCGCCGCCGACGTGAGGGCGGTGCAGGTCGCGCCAGACGGTGAGGTAGGCGTCGACGATCCTGCGCTCGGCGTCGGAGCCCGGCGCGTGCCCGAGGCCGCGGGCGGCCGCCTCCCCCATCAGGACGTGGTCGTGCTCGGTGAGGCGGCCGTCGCCGTCGGCGTCCAGGTGGTCGAAGCCGAGGGCGATCTTCGTGGTCAGCAGGTCGTCGTTCACGGGGGCTCCCCTGCGGTGGCGCGGTATGACGGGCACTCGCCCCCAGCATCACCCGCCGGCCCGCCTGGCGCCTGCGCGCGGGCGCCCCCGGGGTCACGAGCGGGCGCCGCGCGGGCGGTGGCGGATGCGCTGGGCGACCGGCCGGACGCGGAGGGGATCTGAGTACGGGAGCGGATTGCGGGGCCGCGGGCGGGCGGGCCAGAGTGTGGGCGCGCAGACGCGCGTGCGACCCGAGAGGACCCCCGTTGGTGAAGTCTTTCCTGGAGAAGGTGGCGACGAACCTGGTCTATTTCGTCGGCATGCTGGTGAATCCGCTCCTCAACGGCGCGCAGGACCTGTGGGCGGTGAACTGGCCCACCGAGCGGCGCAAGCTGCGGCTGATCGGCTCGCCGAGGGCGCGGGAGGCCCGGGCGGCGGAGCGGGAGCGGTTCCGGGTGATGGTCGAGGCGCTGGGCGCGGTCGAGGGCGTCGAGCACGTGCTGACCCAGGTGCTGGACCAGTCCACCCGCCCGACCTTCCACGGGCGGGACCACCCCCGGGACACCCTGCTGGTCTGCCGGCTGCACGCCCGCGCCTACTTCGTCGTCCGGGAGGACATCCTCGACGTGCTGCCCCGGATCGCGGCGGCGGGCGTGGCCGACTGGCAGGCCCACGGCCAGGGCGGCGACCCGGGCGGGACCGTGGAGCACGCGCTGCGCTGGTACCGGGACGGCGGCGTCGACGCCAACGGCTGGCGGATGCACGCCCCCTGCCTGTTCAGTCCCGACGCGCGACTGACCTGGGACCGGCCCGGCATCCCGCCCCGCGACCCGCTCCCGGCGGGCCCGTTCCCCAGCCGGCTCTTCGTGTCGGAGCAGAGCCCGCCGGACGCGGACGCGGAGCGGCTGCTGCGCGAGGCGCGCGACAACGGGCGGGGCACGGTCGTGGAGCTGGAACTCGGCGCGGACTGGGTCGGCTACAGCCAGTACCACAAGGTGGCGCGCGGCGGCTTCCTGGGGCGCGGGCGGCTCTGACCGGGCGACGCCGCGCGAGTGGGCCGGGCGGGCGGGCCCGGACGGCCCGGAGGGCCCCGTCCGGGCCCGCCCGGCCGTCCGGGTGTTCAGCCGTCCGGTCGGCGGCTCACCCGTTCGGCCGCGGCTCAGCACTGGGGGCGGCGGCCGTGGTTGGCCCCGCGCCTGGCCCTGGCCTTCTTCTTGCGGCGGCGCTTCGACGACATGGCCACTCCTCTCGCGACCGGGCGCCCGAACCGGGGCGCCCCGGGCTACCACCGTTCCACACCCGGGCGGCCCCGGCCCGTCGAGCACCCCGGAGGCTGTCCCCCCGGGGGTCCGCCCCCGTCACCGCCGGTCGCCGATCGCGGTCGCCGATCGCGGTCACCGGCCGGTCAGTCGGGGAGGTTCCCGTCGCCGCCCAGGTTCGCGACCATGCGGCGCAGCACGTTGATCGTGGTGACGAACTCCTCGGTGCCGATGCCCTCGTGGGCGCGGTCGGCGACCGCCTGGTTGCGTTCGCGGGCGCGCAGCCGGCCGGCCTCGCCCTCCGGGGTGAGGGTGAACGCCCCGCCGGTGTCCTCGGTCAGCCAGCCGCGGGCGATCAGGTCGTCGTAGACGGCGTCGAAGGCGGTGTCCTGGTCGTCGTACGGGGTGAGCCGCTGGGTCAGGGCGGTGCGGGTCCATCCGCCGGGGCGGCCGGCCGCGTGGTTGAGCGTCCACCAGTGCGGCTGGGTGAGGCCTTCGACGGCCAGTTGTCCGCGCAGGCCCTCCACCACGAGGCGGCGGTAGACCTGCCCGGTCCAGGCTCCGATGGGCTGGGCGGCGATGGTCTGCGGGTCGTAGGTCTTGATCGTCACGTCCGGGTGCTCCTTCGACTGGTCGTCAGGACGCGACCGACCGTAGGACCTCACGTCGGCTTGAGGTCAAGGCGGTTCGGCGGGCCTGGCCCCTCCCGGCGGTCAACTCCCTTCTAGGCTGGCCCACATGAAGATCACACCGGCGCTCGCCGCCGCCCTCGCCCTGTCCGCGGCCGCCGTGCTCGGCACGGCCGCCCCCGCCACCGCCACCGCCACCGCCGCTTCCCCGGGCTCGTCCTCGGGCGCTTCCTCGGGCACCGCCGTCGACCCGCTGGAGCGCTTCCGCCGCCAGCCGCTCGCCTGGTCCCCATGCCAGGACCCGGAGTTGGCCGCCGCCGGTGCCCAGTGCGCGGCCCTGAGCGTCCCGCTGGACTACCGCGACCCGCGCGGCCGCACCCTGTCCCTCGCGGTCTCCCGGATCAAGGCCGCCGACCCGGCCGGGCGCCGCGGCATCCTCCAGACCAACCCCGGTGGCCCCGGCGAGAGCGGGCTGGCCATGCCGGTCGCCCTGCGCGAGCAGCTGGCGCCCGCGACCGCCGCGGCCTACGACCTCATCGGCATGGACCCGCGCGGGACCGGCGCCGGCACCCCGGACTGCGGCCTGACGCGCGGCAGTTGGCTGCGCTCGGCCGGCCCCGGCCAGGCCGGCTTCGACCAGGCCTGGCTCCTCGCCAAGGCCGACGCGGACGCCTGCTGGGCCAAGCACCCCGACCTGCTGCCCCACCTGACCACCCGCAACACCGCCCGGGACGTCGACGTGCTGCGCGCGGCGCTCGGTGAGCAGCGCACCTCCTTCTTCGGGCAGTCCTACGGCGGGCTGCTGGGCGCGGTGTACGCGCAGCTGTTCCCGCGGCGCGTCGACCGGCTGGTGCTGGACAGCGCCCTGGACCCGGCCCGGTACGGCATCGGGGCGTTCCAGGACATGGCGGGCGCCAACGAGCGTGCCCTGGACGGCTTCGCCGCGTGGGCCGCGCCGCGGGACGCCGCCGTCCACCTGGGCGCCACCCCGGCGGCGGTGCGGGCCACCGTCGAGACCCTGGTGCACCGGGCCGAGGCCGCGCCGATCGCCGTCGACGGCTTCCGGCTCGACGGCGCGATGCTGCCGGTGCTGCTCGCCCTGCTCCAGAGCGACGACCGCGACAACGCCCTCTACGCCGACGTGCTGCGGCAGTTGCTGGACGCCGCCGACGGCGGGCCCGTCCAGGCCGGCCCCGTCCTGCACCAGCTGCTGACCCTGCTCCTCACCCCCAGTGCGGAGGCCGGCGCCGGCCTGTCCGCCACGCTCGGCATCCTGTGCGACGACGTGGCGATGCCGCGCACAGCCGCCTGGTACCGCGACGCCGTCGAGCGCTCCCGCGCCGCCGAGCCGGTCTTCGGCCCGGTCTACAGCGGCCCCGTCCCGTGCGCCTCCTGGCGCGGCACCCCGCTGGAGGCCCCGGTCGAGGTCCGCAACGCCGTCCCCGCGTTGCAGCTCCACGCCACCGGCGACACCCACGCCCCGTACCAGGGCGCCCTGGCCCTGCACTCCCGCCTGACCGGCTCCCGCCTGGTCACCGTCCCGGGCCGCATCCACACCCTCACCCTCAACGGCTACGACGCGTGCGCCAACGGCGCCGTGGACGCCTACCTGTCGACGGGGGTGCTGCCGGCCTCCGACACCGTCTGCTGACGGTCCCGGCCCGCCGGCGGGCACACCCGCGCGAGCCAGGAGACCAGCAGGCGGTTGACCTCCCGGGGGCGTTCCTGCTGGACCCAGTGGCCGCAGCCGTCCAGCAGGTGGGAGGAGACCAGGGCGGGCAGCGTGGTCGGGAAGGCGGCGATGGCGTCGGCCAGCCAGGTCGTGGAGGCGTCCAGGGCTCCGCCGACGAACAGGGACGGCTGGGTGAGCGGGGCCCCTTCGAGGTCGGCGAGGTCCTCCCAGTCGCGGTCCATGTTCCGGTAGCGGTTGAGCGCCCCGGTCATGCCGGTGCGCTCGAACTCCCCGGCGCAGTGGTCGAGATCGTCCTCGGTGAGCCAGGAGGGCCGGCCGGCGGGGAAGCGGTCGCGCAGGGTGCCGCCCGCGCTGACGAAGTGCGGGTCCGGCTCCCCCGGGGCCGGCATGGTGTCGGCGGACAGGGCCGCGTAGAAGCCCGCCAGCCAGCCCCGGACGTCGGGCTCGATCTCGGCCTCGGCGCGGCCCGGCTCCTGGAAGTAGGAGACGTAGAACTCCTGCCCGCCGGCGCCCGGGCCCGCGCCCATCCGCGTGAAGACCTCGCTGGGGCGGGGGCCGCCCGGCGGGGTGTAGGGAACGCTCAGCAGGCCCACCGCGCGGAACACCTCGGGGTGGAGCAGGCCGGAGGCGGCCGCGATGTTCGCGCCCCAGTCGTGCCCGACGACCACCGCCGTCCGCTCGCCCAGGGCGCGCACCAGGGCGAGGTTGTCCTCGACGAGGGCGCGCATCCGGTACTCCGGCGTCGCGGACGGCTTGGAGGAGCGGCCGTAGCCGCGCACGTCGAGGGCCACCGCCCGGTACCCGGCCGCCGCGAGCGCGGGCAGCTGGTGGCGCCAGGAGTACCAGGACTCGGGGAAGCCGTGGACGAGCAGGACCAGCGGCCCGGCCCCCTGCTCGACCAGGTGCAGCCGCCCGGCGGGGGCGTCGACGGTGCGGTGGCGCGGACGGCTCGACTCGGTCATGGGGACTCCTCGGGATCCGGTGGCCGCGGTGGCTGCGGCGGTGGAACCGATCATGCGGCCCGTCGGCCCGGGGATGCGAACAGCCTTGACGTTTTGGCAAACTCCCAGGACAGGGGCGGTGGGCGGAGGCCCCACCGGGGACGGCCCCACCGAGGAAGGGCGGAACCGCGATGACCGGGAACGGCACCACCACCGGCGGGCCGACCGGGGACGACGTCGCCGACGTACTGGCGGCCGTGGGGCCCCGGCTGCGGGCCGCGCGCGTACGGTGCGGACACACCCTCACCGAGGCGAGCCGCGCGGCCGGCGTCGCCCTCAGCACCCTGTCGCGGGTCGAGAACGGCCGGCGCAGGCCCACCCTGGACCTGCTGCTGCACCTGGCGAGGGCCTACGGCGTCTCCCTGGACGAACTCGCCGGCCTCGCGCCCGCCCCACCCCGCGAGGCGCCGCGGCCCGCGCCGCGGCGCCCGGCGGACGGCAAGGCCGTGCTGCCGCTGACCCGGTACGTCGGCGGCCTGCACGCCCACAAGCACGTCCTGCCCGCCACCGAGACCCCGCCGTCGCGGCCCCGGCAGGTCTCGCACGAGGGGTACGAGTGGCTGTGCGTGCTCTCCGGCCGCCTGTGGCTGGCACTCGGCGACCGCGACCTCCTCCTCACCGCCGGGGAGGTCGCCGAGTTCGACACCCGCACCCCGCACGGGCTCGCCAACGCCGGACACGGCGGACCGGCCGAGTACCTGATCATGTTCGGCCCGCAGGGCGAACGCCTGCGCCCCCGCACCGGGCCCCCGGCCCCCTGAGGCACCGACCGTACGGCCGGGGCCGGGCCACGGTCGGCGGCCCGCACCCTGACGCCCCCCGGCCCGGCCCCGGCCCCGCCCCCGGTCAGCCGATCACCGCGTCCACCTCGACCTCCACCAGCCACCGCTCGTCGATGAAGCGCGACACCTCCACGAAGGTGGTGGCCGGGCGGATCAGCGAGAACCGTTCCCCGTGGGCGCGCGCCGCCTCCCGCCACTGGCTCATGTCGGTGAGCATGACGCGGGTCCGCACGACGTCCGCGAGGACGGCGCCGGCTTCCCGCAGGGCGGCTTCGGCGATGTCCAGGCAGCGGACGGTCTGGGCGTGGACGTCGCCCTGGCCGACCGTCGTGCCGTCCTCGCCGATCGGGGCGGTGCCCGCGACCGCGACGTGGTTGCCCTTGCGCACGGCCCGGGAGAAGCCGATCCGCGGTTCGAGGGGCGAGCCGGAACTGACTGTCTGTCGAGTGCTCTCCATCGCCCCATCGTGCCCCACCGGCACACCCGTCACCCCGCACCGGCACACCCCGCCGCGCCGCGCCCACGCACCCGCCGCGCCGCGGGCACGCGCGGGTCGGGCCGGGCGCCCGGCCGCGTCCGCCACCCTCATCCGCGCGGGTCACCAGCGCAGGCCGAATCCGCGGCCGGAGGGGAGAAAGGAAGCCGACCGACTCCCCGTACGAAGGTATGGACAATGACCCAGAGCATCACCAGGCCCGACGCCGAGCAGCGGCAGGCCGACGCCGCGCTCGTCTCCAGCGTCGAACAGGCCCTGGCCATGGAACGCCTGCACCGGATCGCCGACCCCGAGGAACGCCTGGCCTACTACGAGGACACCGTCTCGGAGGACGTCTACAACCTCGGCATCGCGAACAACGTGCTCCTGTTCGACCTGCTGGACGAGAACGTCTTCTCCCGGATCGAACTGCGGGAGAAGGACGCCAAGTACGCGTCGCCGCCCTACGGCGCGCAGAGCCTGCTCGACGTGGTCACCGCGTTCCTGCGCCCCCGGTTCTCGGCCGGCATCGACCCGAAGTTCGACGTGTACGCGACCGCCGGCGGCTCGGGCGCCCTGGAATGCCTGGCCTTCGGGCTGATCCACGGCGGGGTGCTCAAGCCCGGGGACCGCGTCATGCTGCCGGCCCCGTTCTGGCCCGGCTTCCTGTGGTGCTTCCAGCAGCGGCCCGGACTGCAGTGCGTGCCCGTGCGCCTCGACGGGGCGGACCACCTCACCCTGACCGTCGACGCCCTCCAGCACGCGTACGACGCCGCCTCCGAGCCCAAGCCCAAGCTCCTCGTCCTGACCAACCCGCACAACCCGCTGGGCGTCAACTACAGCGAGGAGCTGCTCGACGACGTCTGCCGGTGGGCACTGGACAAGCAGATGCACATCGTCTCCGACGAGATCTACTCCTACTCCCAGAGCACCGGCACGGACGGCTTCCACAGCGTCCTGTCGACCCGGGCCTACGCCACCGACCCCGACCGCATCCACCTCGTGTACGGGCTGACCAAGGACTTCGGACTGTCCGGCTTCCGGATCGGCTTCCTCGTCTCCAAGTCGAACGACGTGCGCCGGGTCATGCAGGGCGACGAGACGCTCAAGTCGCTGACCTGGTTCGGCCCGCTCGACTCCCTCAAGAGCGCCTACGTGCGCAAGCTGTTCCTCACCGACGACGGCAAGCCGAGCGACTTCCCGAAGACCCTCATGGCCGACTACGCCGGACGCCTGGAGACGGCCTTCGACCGGACCGCGGCGAAGCTCGGGGAGCACGGCATCCGGTACGTGGGCGACGACGGGAAGCCCGGGGACCGCAACGCCGCCCAGTTCTTCCTGCTCGACCTGAGCGCCCACCTCGACAAGGCGTTCCCCCCGGACCTGGTGCCGATCAACCACGAGATCGACCAGCGCGAGGCCCTCCTGGGGGCGTACCTGCTGAAGGACGCGAAGGTCAGCCTCCTGCCCGGCGGGGAGATGCACTGCCCCAGGCCCGGCTACTTCCGGATGTGCTACACCGCCGACACCACCGACCGGGTCGAGAAGGCCGTCGACGCCATGGCCGCCTCGCTCGCGAAGCTCAAGCCCGTCAAGGCCTGACGCCGCACGGCCCTGACGCCGCACGGCCCTGGCACCGTACGGCCCTGACGCCGTACGGCCCTGAAGCCGCCGGGCCGCTACCGGGTGCGCGGCTGGTTGAAGCGCAGCATGTTGCCCGACGGGTCCCGGAAGGCGCAGTCGCGCACCCCGTAGGGCTGGTCCATCGGCTCCTGGAGGACC
>NZ_JBSFWR010000071.1:0-45205 GCF_053594915.1 Kitasatospora sp. NPDC002543
CTCCTCTTGCGCGGACTGTTGCCCGCCGGCGCGATACTGCTGCTCGCCGTACTGGCGAGCCTGCTGCTCGGCGCCGGTGACGTGGGGCCGTCACGCCTTCGTCTTCGACGAGACGTACTACCCGAAGGACGCCTGGTCACTGCTCCAGCAGGGGTACGAGGGCACCTGGCCGGACCACGCCAACGCCGACATCCTGTCCGTCCCGCAGTCGATCCCGCTGGGTTCCGCGCCCGAGTTCATCGCGCACCCGCCGCTCGGCAAATGGGTGATGGCGATCGGCGAGCAGCTGTTCGGACTGAACCCCTTCGGCTGGCGGTTCATGACCGCCCTGCTCGGCACCCTCGCCGTGCTGATGCTGGCCCGGATCGGGCGCCGCCTCTTCGGCTCCACCCTGATCGGCTGCACCGCCGCGCTGCTGATGTCGGTGGACGGCCTCCAGCTGGTGATGAGCCGGGTCGGCCTGCTCGACGGCATCCAGATGTTCTTCGTGCTCGCCTCCTTCGGCAGCCTGCTGATCGACCGCGACCACGTCCGCGCCCGGCTCGCCCGCGGGGCGGACGCGGGCGAGGACGCCGACGCCGTCCGGCTCGGGTGGCGCCCCTGGCGGATCGCCGCCGGGGTGCTCATCGGCGCCGCCTGCGCGGTCAAGTGGAACGGCGCCCCGATCCTCGCGGCCTTCGGCGTCCTGACCGTCCTGTGGGACCAGGCCGGCCGTCGCGGGGCCGGCGCCCGCCGCCCCTGGCGCTCCATGCTGCGCCTGGACGCCGTCCCGGCCTTCCTCGCCATGGTCGGCTCCGCCGTGGTGGTGTACGTCGGCTCCTGGAGCGGCTGGCTGGCCACCGGCGGCAACGGCCGGGGCGGCTACGACCGGCACTGGGCCGACGGGCGCGCGGGGCTCTCCCCGGACAGCGTCCTCGGCATCCCGCTGCCGCAGGTCCCGATGGGCTGGGTGCCCGCGCCGCTGCGCAGCCTGTGGCACTACCACGCGCAGATGTACGACTTCAACACCGGCCTGAGCACCCCGCACACCTACCAGTCCAACCCCTTCGCCTGGCTGGTCGACGGCCGCCCGGTCTCGATGTACTGGGAACAGGTCCCGTACGGGCAGCACGGCTGCACCTCCTCGGGCGGCTGCGCGGCGCAGATCCTCGGCCTCGGCACGCCGTTCCTGTGGTGGACGGCCTGCTTCGCGCTGGTCTACCTGCTGTGGCGCTGGTTCTTTCGGCGGGACTGGCGCTCGGGCGCGGTCCTGTGCGCGGTGGCCGGGATCTACCTGCCCTGGTTCCAGTACCAGGAGCGGACGATCTTCTCCTTCTACATGGTCGTGCTGGTGCCGTTCCTCTGCCTGGCCGTCGCCCAGATGCTCGGGGCGATGCTCGGCCCGCCCGGGTGCGGCCCGGAGCGCCGCCGGATCGGTGCGATCGGGGCCGGGGTGATCGTGCTCGCGATCGTCGGCTGCTTCGCCTTCTTCTACCCGCTGTACACGGCGGAGGTGATCCCGATGTCGTCCTGGCAGGACCGGATGTGGTTCACCAGCTGGATCTGATGGCTCCTGCGGGCCCGACGGCCGCCGCGGCCCTGGCGGCGTCTGGCGGTCAGCTGCTGCCGGTCACCCCGGTACTCGGGGTGGTCACCGCCGTGCTGCTGCTGGCCGCCGTCGCGGTGGCCGGGTGGGGCCTGCTCGGCCACGGCCACGCGGTGCTGCGGGCCGGGCTGCGCGCGGTGGTGCAGCTGGCCGCGGTCGCCGCGGTGATCACCTGGGTGGTCGGTTCGCTCTGGTGGTCGGCGCTGTTCGTGGTGCTGATGTTCTCGGTCGCGGTGCGCACCGCCGGGCGGCGGATGACCCGGGGCCCGGACTGGGTGTGGGCGGCCGCCCCGATCGGCGCCGGGGTGCTGCCGGTGCTCGCCCTGCTGCTGGGCGTCGGGCTGCTGCCGGCCCAGGGCCTGTCCGTCATCCCGGTCGCGGGCATCCTGATCGGCGGCGCGCTCAGCGCGACCTCGCTGGCCGGGCGGCGCGCGCTGGACGAACTGCGGCTGCGGCGCGGCGAGGTGGAGGCCGCACTGGCGCTCGGCTTCGAGGAGCGCGAGGCCCGGCTGGAGATCTGCCGGACGGCGGCGGCGACCTCGCTCGTCCCGGCGCTGGACCAGACCCGGACGGTCGGCCTGGTCACCCTGCCGGGGGCGTTCGTCGGGATGCTGCTGGGCGGGGCCTCGCCGGTCCAGGCGGGCGCGGTGCAGCTGTTCGTGCTGGTCGGGTTGCTGGCGGTGGAGTCGGTGGCGATCGTGGTGGTGCTGGAACTGGTCGGGCGCGGGCTGGTCGTGGCCGAGCCGGTGGGGGCCGTCCGGTAGCCGGCCCTCCGGCGGGTGGTCGTCCGGTCGGCCGGCGGTCCGGCCGCTCGTCCGCGGCGGGGCGGGGCTGTGGACGGCGTCGGGTACGCTTGGGGCCGTTGAAGGGGAGTAGCCCTCCACCGGACCGTCGACATACTGGCCCCCAGGGGCCCGGCGCCCGGGGCACCGCCCGATGGGCGTTGCCGGCGAGACCTTCGGCCGCAGTGCTGTGACCATGACCAGTGCTGTCGGGCCGAAGCGTCCCCTGGCGGGTCCGCGGAGGCCGGGCAGCCCGACCGAGGACTCCTGATGAGTATCACCGTTGCCGCGTTGACCTTCGGCATCATCTTCCTGGCAGAACTGCCGGACAAGACCGCGCTGGCCAGCCTGGTGCTCGGCACCAAGTACCGCGCGAGCTACGTCTTCGCGGGCATCGCCGCCGCCTTCGCCCTGCAGGTGGGGCTCGCGCTCGTCGCCGGACAGCTGCTCTCGCTGCTGCCGCACCGCTGGGTGGAGGGCGTCACCGGCCTGCTGTTCCTGGTCGGCGCGGCGATGCTGCTGTTCCACGGCGGCGAGGACGAGGACGAGCACGGGGCCAAGGAGCCGTCCTCGAACAGCTTCTGGAAGGTGGCCGGGGCGAGCTTCGTGGTCGTCGCGATCGCCGAGTTCGGCGACCTGACCCAGATCATGACCGCCAACCTGGCCGCCAAGTACGCCGACCCGCTGGCCGTCGGCCTCGGCTCCTGGCTGGCGCTGTGCGCGGTCGGCGGGATCGCCATCGTCGGCGGGCAGAAGCTGCTCAAGCACGTGCCGATGAAGCTGATCATCCGGGTGGCGGCGGCGATCATGGTGGTGCTGGCGGGCATCAGCATCTTCGGGGCGATCACCGGCTGACCGTCGGGCGGGGGCGGGCGGGGCGGCGGCCGGAGCCCGGCGGTCAGCAGGCGCTGTGCTTCTCCAGGGCGGCACGGGTGTTGGGCCCGAAGACGCCCCGCTTGTCGCCCTTGACGTCCCAGATCCACTGGACGTAGCCGACGGTGTTCACCGTGGTGTCGTCGTACAGCCCGGTCACCGGAACGCTCGCCCAGCAGACGACGACCGAGAGCTTCTGCTGCAGGGCCGTGACGTCGGGGCCGCTCATCCCGTACTGCAGGACGCGCGGGGCCGAGGTGGCGGTGGGCGACGGGGCCGGAGCGGAGGACGTCGGCGCGGTCGCGGTCGGCGTGGGGGCCGGGGCGGGGGGAGCCGGCGTGGGCTCGGCGGGCGGCGCGGCGGTCGGCGTCGGCGCGACCGTCTTCGTCGGGCTCGGCTTGCGGGTGGGGGTGGGCGTCGGGCTCGGCGCCTCGCTGGTCGGCGCGGCCGCGCTCGGGACAGGCGTCGCCAGGGTGGGCGGGTCCACCGGCGCGGGCGCCAGGGTGCTCGTCGGCAGCGGCTGCGCCCGCTTGGCGGACGGCTCGCCGGAGGGCGTCACCGCGTAGGCGACACCGATGGTGAGCGCGACCAGGGCGGCACCGATCCCGGCGAGCAGTCCCTTGCGCTGGGCCAACGGCCGCCGTTCGGCCTGTTCGGCCGCCCGTCTGGCGGCCCGGCCGCCGCCTGCCTCCGGCCCGGGCGCGTCCGGGGCCGGACCGTGGCCCGGGGCCTGCCCGAACGGGAAGAGGCCGATCTCGTTCGCCTCCGGCCCGGCGGGCGGGACGGGCGGCAGCACGGTGGTGGCGTGGGCGTCCGGGTGGCCACCCGGACGGGCGTACGCGCCGGCGTCCGCCCCGAAGGGGTGTCCCGCGGCGAACGGGTCATGCCCAGCGGCGAACGGGTCCTGGTCCGCGGCGAACGGGTCCTGGTCCGCCCCGACGGGCGGCAGCACGGTGGTGGCGTACGCGTCCGCGTCCGGCCCGAGCGGGGGAGCGGTCGGCGGCCCGGGCCGTCCCGGGGGGACGGGCGGCAGCACCGTGGTCGCGAACGGGTCCACGACCGGCGCGTTCGGGTGGGGTTCGTCGGCCACCTGGTCGGCGGTCTGCGGGACGTACGGGCGGACCAGCGGCGGGCCCTCGATGTGGGGCAGGACGGTGGTCTCGGTGAGGCTCGGGTCCGGGACGCAGCCGCACCCGGTGGAGCGTGCGGCGCCGCACGTCGGGCAGTGCTGGTCCGGCATCGGCCGGCCCTCCTCGGGTTCGCGTCGATCTCGCGGTCGGTTGTCCGGCCGTGCGGCCGTTCGGTGGTTCGGTCGTTCGGCGCACGTTCCGGGCGGGCCCGGCGCACGAACGCGCCTGATTATGCAGGACCGCCCGAGGGGTGGACAGGGGCGTCCGTCTCCGGGCGGGGGTGTTGTGCCGGTTGGTGCGGGTTGGCTCCTCCGAGAACGCCCGGGGCGCGGCGGTCGTCCCCGGCGCTTACGCTCGGCTCAACCCGGCAGCACATTTCGGGACGAAACCGACCGGCGTGGTGAGCTGGGAGTGATCATCCGCACGGCCCGGCCGACGGGCCCGCGACCCCCTGGAGACGCCATGCCCACGGAGACGTCGTGACGGAGCCGCGCGCCGCGTCCGACCCGGGCCCGGCGGGCCGCTCCGGCCCGCCGGCCGTCACCGTCCACAACCTCTGGGTGCCGATCGGCGCCCTGCTGCTGGCGATGCTGCTCGCCGCCCTCGACCAGACCATCGTCTCCACCGCGCTGCCGACCATCGTCAGCGACCTCGGCGGCCTCGACCACCTCTCCTGGGTGGTCACCGCCTACCTGCTGGCGTCCACCGCCGCGACCCCGCTGTGGGGCAAGCTCGGCGACATGTACGGCCGGAAGCGCTTCTTCCAGGCCTCCATCGTGATCTTCCTGCTCGGCTCGGTGCTGTGCGGGATCGCCCAGAACATGGGCGAGCTGATCGCCTTCCGCGCCCTCCAGGGCCTGGGCGGCGGCGGACTGATGGTGCTCTCCCAGGCGATCGTCGGCGACCTCGTGGCCCCCCGGGACCGCGGCCGCTACCAGGGCCTCTTCGGGGCCGTGTTCGGCGTCACCAGCGTGCTCGGGCCGCTGCTCGGTGGGGTGTTCGTCGACCACCTCAGCTGGCGCTGGGTGTTCTACATCAACCTGCCGATCGGCGTCGTCGCCCTGGTGGTGATCGCGGCGGTGCTGCACGGACTGGAGGTCCGGCGCGAGCACCGGATCGACTACCTCGGCACCGCCCTGATCGCCGCCGTCGCCACCTGCCTGGTGCTGATGACCTCGCTCGGCGGGACCACCTGGGGCTGGACCTCCTGGCAGATCGTCGGCCTCGGCGTGCTCGGGCTGGTGCTGCTGCTCGCCTTCGTCCTGGTCGAGCGGACCGCGGCGGAACCGGTGCTGCCGCTGCGGCTGTTCCGCTCGCGGACGTTCAGCCTGGTCGCGGTGATCTCCTTCGTGGTCGGCTTCGCGATGTTCGGCGCGCTGACCTACCTGCCGACCTTCCTCCAGGTGGTCCAGCAGGTCTCGCCCACCATGTCCGGCATCCACATGCTGCCGATGGTGCTCGGCATGCTGCTCACCTCGATCGGCTCCGGCCAGATCGTCGCCCGCACCGGCCACTACCGGATCTTCCCGATCGCCGGGACGGCGGTGACCACCGTCGGGCTGCTGCTGCTCTCCCGGCTGGACGAGCACAGCAGCACCGCCGAGATGAGCGCGTACTTCCTGGTCTTCGGCCTCGGGCTGGGCCTGGTGATGCAGGTGCTGGTGCTGATCGTGCAGAACTCGGTCGGCTACGAGGACCTCGGCGTGGCCACCGCGGGCGCCACCTTCTTCCGCTCGATCGGGGCCTCCTTCGGCGTCTCCATCTTCGGGACGGTCTTCGCGAGCGGGCTGCGCAGCCGGCTCGCCGACGCCCTGGCGGGGGTGCCGCTGCCGCCCGGCTTCCGGCCGGAGGTCATCACCTCCGACCCTCGCGTCATCCCCCGGCTGCCGGCCGCCGTCCAGCCCGGGGTCTACCACGCCTACGCCGAGTCGATCACCCGGGTCTTCCTGTACGCGGTGCCGGTCGCGCTGGTCGCCTTCGTGCTGTCGCTGTTCCTGCGGGAGCAGAAGCTGCGCTCCACCGTCACCGCGCCGGACCTCAGCGAGTCCATCGGGTTCAACCCGGTCGAACGCACCTCGCTGGACGAGATCGCCCGCGCGCTCTCGGTGCTGAACAGCCGTGAGGCCCGGCGCGACCTCTTCCGCCGGATCACCGAGACCGCCGGGCTGGACCTGCGGCCCGCCTCCAGCTGGCTGCTCCTCCAGATGCACCAGCACGGGTCGATCGAGCCGGCCGAACTGGCCGAGCGGCGGATCGTGCCGGCCGCCGTCATCGAGGAGGCCGTCCGGGAGGTCGAGGGCCGGGGCCTGGCGGCCAGGGCCGGGCGGCTGCCGCTGCGGCTCACCGAACCGGGGGAGGAGGCGGCGCTGCGGCTGGTCGCCGCCCGGCGCACCCAGCTCGCCGAGCTGCTGGGGGACTGGGACGAGCAGCGGTACGCCGAACTCGCCGGGGTGCTGAACCGGCTCAGCGCCTCGCTGTGCGCGGACCCGCGGGACCGTCCGGACCCGTCGGGGCCGCAGGGCCCGTACCGTGGGGAGGGCCGGTCGTTCTGACGGCCCGGCGGTGGTCCCGGACGTGCGGAAGGGTGGTGCGGCGTGCCGCTGGAGATCGAGCGCAAGTTCCTGCTGGGTGACTTCGAGCCGCCGGACACCGCGGTGCGGCTGCGCATCGAGCAGGGGTACATCGCGATCAAGGACGACGGGACGGAGGTGCGGCTGCGGCGGATCGGCGGCAGCCGCGTCCTCGGCGTCAAGCGCAAGGCCTCCTCGGCCGGCGCGCCGGTCCGGATCGAGGTGGAACGCGAGCTGGACGAGCAGGAGTTCACCGAACTCTGGCCGGCCACCGAGGGCGCCCGCCTGGTCAAGGACCGCTACACCTTCGAGGCGTCCGGCGTCACCGTCCACGCGGACGTCTACCGGGGCGGGCTGGCGGGGCTGCGCACCGTCGAGGTCGAGTTCGGCTCCGAGGCGGAGGCGGCGGCCTTCTCGGCGCCGGAGTGGTTCGGCGCCGAGGTCACCGGGGTGAAGGCGTACGGGAACCAGACCCTCGCGACCCGGGGGCTGCCCGGGTCCTGAGGGCCCGTCGGGGCGTTCGGTTCCTGGGGGGTGCCCGGCTGCGTGGCGTGCTCGGTTCCTACGGGTTGCCCGGCTTCTGTGGGGTGCGCGGTTCCTACGGGGTGCCGAACCAGCGCGGGGTGTCGAGGCGGAACGGGTCTCCGGGGGCGAGCCGGCGCAGGCCGTCCTCCAGCTGCCGCAGCTGCTCCTCGCCGAGGGCCGCCGACCACTCCTCGCGCAGCTCGTCGAAGATCCGGGCCGAGCGGAGCAGGCAGTCCGTCCCGCGCTCGGTGAGCCGGACCAGCTTGCGCCGGGTGTCGGCCGGGTCGGAGGCACGCTCGACGTAGCCGAGCTGCTCCAGGTTGTCGACGGTCTTGCCCGCCGCCTGCTTGGTGACGCCGAGGCGGCGGCCGAGTTCGGAGGCGGTGGTGCCCTGCGGGCCGATCGCCTGGAAGACGAAGCCGTGCATCGGGCGCAGGTCGGGGTGGCCCTCGCGGGCGATGCGCTCGTGCAGCTCGTCGATGATCGTCCGGAAGGCGAGCAGCAGACGCAGCGGCAGCTCGAATCCCGGCGGGGGAAGGTCACTTGACACGATAGACAACCTCATTGACCATATAGACAACTTCATTGTCCATCTTAGGGGGTTCCCTCGCCATGCCCGTCATCCGCCGGACCGACGCCCGCCGCACCGAGACCCCGAACGCCGTCATGACCACCCACGCCTCGCCCACCCAGGGCTCCACGGCCCTCGCCGTCTGGCACGTCGACATGGCCGCCGGCGCCCGCGGCCCGCTGCACGCCATGGACACCGAGCAGGTCTGGACGCTGCTCACCGGCACCGCCGCGATCGACCTCGCGGGGGAGCTCCTCACCCTCGCCGCCGGGGACACCGCCGTCCTCCCCGCCGACACCGCCCGCCGGATCGCCACCGACACCGGCTTCACCGCCGTCGTCGCCTCCCCGTCCCCCGCCCACGCCTACAACCCCGACGCCCGCACCCCGGCCGACGCCTGCGCCCTCGCCCCGCGCGACGACCGGCGCGTCCTCCCGCCGTGGATCGCCTGAGACCGACGCGACCGGGGACGGCCCCGGGCTCGCCCGGGCCGTCCCCGCGGTCGACGCCTGCCGCTACTGCCGGCCCTCGATGTCGTCCTGGTTCTGCTGACCCTGTTGCCGTGCCTGCTGCTGGGCCTGCTGCTGGGCCTCGGAGGCCTTCTGCTGGGCGTCGTCACCCTGCTGCGGCTTCTGCTGCCCGCCCAGGCGCGACTTGGCCTCGTCCTCCAACTGCTGTGCCTTGTCCTGGAACTTGTCGCCGATACCCATGACCACTCCCCATGTCCCTCGGGTTCTGGGCTCTCCTACCAGGCTGACACCGCGCTCCCGTGCCTGCACGTCGGCGCCCCACCACCCACCGTGACCGCCGCCGCCCGCCGACGGCCCGCCCGTGAGGTGTAGCAGACTGCTGCCGTCAGCAGTCGCACGAGCAGAAGGAGCACCATGTCCGTCGTCAAGATCAACGTCCTGACAGTGCCGGCCGAGCAGCGCGAGGTGCTGGAGCAGCGCTTCGCCTCCCGCGCCGGCGCGGTGGAGAACTCGGACGGCTTCGAGTGGTTCGAACTCCTCCGCCCCGTCGAGGGCGCGGACCAGTACCTCGTCTACACCCGCTGGCGCAGTGAGGAGGACTTCAAGGCCTGGATGGAGGGCCCGATGAAGTCGGCCCACCAGAACGGCCCGTCCGGCGAGGGCGAGGCGCCCAAGCGCCCCGCCGCCTCCGGTTCCACCCTCTGGTCCTTCGAGGTCGTCCAGTCCGCGGGCCCCAAGGCCTGACGTCCGTACGGCGGTTGCGTGCCCCGGGGCTCCTATGGCCCCGGGGCACGCGGCTTTCCGGGGGTGGGCGGGGCGGTCAGGGGAGGGGGGTGAGCGGGGCGTGGCCGGTGGGCCAGAGGAGGCGGAGGTGGAGGGGCGGGGGGTCGAGGGGGAGGCGGGTGAGGGTGCCGGCGGTGAGGTGGTCGTGCACGGCGTGGGCGGGGAGGAGGGCGAGGCCGAGGCCCTGCTCGGCGCAGGCGCGGGTGGTGGGGACGCCGCCGGTGTGGAGGCGGCGGACGTGCCGGCCGAGGAGGCGTTCGCCGGCGAGGTGGTAGCAGCAGGTGGGGGAGTCGACGAGGAGGCGGTGGCCGCGGAGCCGGTCGGGGGTGAGGGCGGTGGCGCGGGCGAGCGGGTGTGCGGGGGAGGCGACCAGGGCGAGGGGGACGTCCTGGAGGTCGAGGTGGTCGAGCGGTGCCGGCGGCAGGGGGAAGCCGAGGGAGCCGAGCGGCCCGGGGGAGTCGAGGACGAGGGCGGCCTCCAGGGCTCCGGCGGCGACGCCGTCGAGGAGGGCGTCGCGGGAGGGGCTGGTGTGGAGGGACGGGTCCAGGTCGGGCCGGTGGGCGGCGAGGCGGTCCAGGACGGCCGGGACGTGGCCGGCGGCGACGGTCTCCAGTACGCCGAGGCGCAGCCGGGTCCGGGTGACGACGACCTCGCGGCGGGCCTGCTCGGCCTGGTCGAGGAGCCGGTGGGACCAGGGCAGCAGCCGCTCCCCGGCCGGGGTGAGGGTCATGCCGCGCGGTGCCCGGTCGAACAGCTCGGTGCCGAGGCTGCGTTCGAGGGTGCTGACCTGCTCGGAGACCGAGGCCGGGGCGAGCCCGAGGGCCACCGCCGCGCCGGCGACCGTGCGGTGGGCGGCGACGGCCTCGAAGACGCGCAACTGACGTAGTTCCACTGGCTTTCCCCGGTTCCCCCGAAGGTTCGTGCCGTGCTCGTGCTGCGGGACAGCGTACGGGTGGCCTACCGGGGCGCACGGGGAATCCGGCGGGTTCGGGGGCCTGGGGCGCCTTCGGGGGTGCGGCCGGGGGGGGCGGTACGAGGGGCTAGCCGGCCGCGGCCTCCGCCAGGGCCCTGCCCGTGAGCGAGTCCGTCCGGCGGGCCAGCTCGGCCGGCGGGCCGGTGAACAGCAGCCGGCCGCCGTCCGACCCGGCGCCCGGCCCGATGTCGATCACGTGGTCGGCCTGGGCGACGACCCGGAGGTTGTGCTCGACGACGACCAGGGTCGCGCCCGCGTCCACGAGCTCGGCGAAGAGTCCGTCCAGCCGCTCCACGTCGCTGGGGTGCAGGCCGGTCGTCGGTTCGTCGAGGACGATCCGCTCCTCGGCGAAGCCGGCGGAGGCGCTGAGGTGCCGGGCGAGCAGGAGGCGCTGCTTCTCGCCGCCGGAGAGGGTGTCGAGCGACTGCCCGACGGCGGTGTAGCCGAGCCCGACGCGCTCCAGCCACCGCAGCGGCTCCGCGATGTCCGGGCGGTCGGAGAAGAGTTCGGCCACCGGGCCCGCCGCCGTCCGCAGGACGTCCGCGATGGTGTGCCCGTCGAGTTCCGCCTTCAGGGCCGTGGGGTTGAAGCGCTCGCCGCCGCAGGCGTCGCAGGGCGTGGCGACGTCGTCCAGGAAGGCGAGTTCGGTGGTGATGTGGCCCTTGCCGCGGCAGGCGGGGCAGGCCCCCTTGGAGTTGAAGCTGAACCAGGCCGGTTCGAGTCCGGACGCGGCGGCGAACGCCTCGCGCACGCCGTCGGCGACGCCGAGGACGCTCAGCGACATCGACCGTACGCCGCCGCGCAGCGGGTCCTGTCCGACGACCGTGAACCCGGGGTGCTGGCGCGGGAGTTCGTTGGTGGCGAGGGAGCTCTTGCCGGAGCCCGCGACGCCCGTGACGGCGGTGAGGACGCCGATCGGGATGTCGACGTCGAAGCCGGTGAGGTTGTGCGCCGAGGCGCCCACGACCCGGACGCGGTCGCGCGGCTCGCGGACCGTGCGCCGCGGCTCCAGCGGGGTGGAGAGTAGCCGCCCGGTGGCGGTGCCGCTCGCGCGCAGTTCCTCCGGTGTCCCCTCGAACCGCACGAGGCCGCCGTCCTTCCCCGCGCCCGGCCCCATGTCGACCACGTGGTCGGCGACCCGGATCACCTGGGGGTGGTGCTCCACGACGAGGACGGTGTTGCCCGCGTCGCGCAGTCTCAGCAGGAGCTGGTTGAGCCGTCGTACGTCGGCGGGGTGGAGGCCGGTCGAGGGCTCGTCGAAGACGTACGTGATGTCGGTGAGGGCACTGCCGAGGTGCCGGACGATCTTCACCCGCTGGGCCTCGCCGCCGGAGAGCGTCGAGGACTCGCGGTCGAGCGAGAGGTAGCCGAGCCCGACCGACAGCAGTGCGTCCAGGGTGTGGCGGATGCCGGCGAGCGCCGGCTCCACCCGCGGATCGTCCACCGTCTCCAGGAGGGCACGGAGGTCGGCGACCGACATGGCCGACCAGTCCACGATCGACCGCCCGTCGACGAGGCTGGCGCGGGCCGCGGCGTTCAACCGGGCTCCCCCGCACGCGGGGCAGACCCGGCGGGTGGTGAGGCGCTCCAGTTCCTCGTGCACCTGCGGGGACATCTTGGTCGGACGGTTCTTCACGTACACGTCGCGCATCCGGGTGATGACGCCGTCGAAGCGGGCGGTCTTGGGGAAGCGCGGATCGGGGTTCGGCAGCTTGAGCTGGTCCGCGTAGAGGAAGAGCCGCATCTCCTCCTCCGAGTAGTCCTTCAGCGGCTTGTTCCGGTCGAACAGGCCGCAGTACGCGAAGCGCTTCCAGCGGTAGACCCCGGGCCGGAACTGACTGAACCGCACCGGGCCCTCGTCGATGGTCCGCTCCGGGTCGATCAGCTCCTCGACGTCGATGTCGACGACGGTGCCCAGGCCCTCGCAGTCGGGGCACATGCCCGCCGGGTCGTTGAAGGAGTACGCGGGCGAGAACCCGGCGGAGGGCTCGCCGATCCGGGAGAACACGAGCCTGAGCAGCGGCGCGATGTCGGAGGCCGTGGAGACGGTCGAGCGCGAGTTCCCGGTGAAGCGGCGCTGGTCGATGATGGCGGTGAAGGTGAGGCCGCTCATCGACTGCACCTCGGGGGCCGGCATGTGCGGCAGCCGGTTCCGCACGAAGGAGGCGTACGTGTCGTTCACGAGGCGCTGCGCCTCGGCGGCGACGGTGTCGAGCACCAGCGAGGACTTGCCGGACCCGGAGACTCCCGTGACGACCGTCAGGGCCTTCTTCGGCAGGTCCAGGCTGACGTTCCGGAGGTTGTTGACGGCCGCTCCCACGACCCGGATGACGGCTTCGTCGGTGGAGTTCTGAGCGCCCATGCCCACCAGCATAGATACGCTCGGCGATTCGTTCGGGTCGGGACCGAGACCGGGAGCGAGACCGGGGCCGGGGCCCTAGCCGGCGAGCAGTCCGTCCAGGTACTCCCGCACCGGAGGGAACAGCGGGAACGGCACGTACTCGGCCAGCTCGGCGCGCGACGCCCACACCACCCGGTCCAGCTCGTCGGAGTCCACGACAGTGGCGGTGCCGCCGACCACCTCGCAGGCCGTGTACGCCATCCGCCGCCCGTTCCGCGGATGCGTGCGCTCGCCGAGCAGCCGGGCGGCGACGACGCGCAGGCCGGTCTCCTCGGCCGTCTCGCGGGCGGCCGCCGCCTCGGCGGACTCGTCCGGCTCGACCTCCCCGGCCGGGAACTGCCAGGACAGCTCGCCCTCGGCGATCCGCCGCCGGACCATCAGCACCCGGCCGTCCCTGACGACGATCGCGACGGCGACGGCGGGGAGGTCCTGCTCGGGGTTCTGCTCGGTCATCGCTCTGCTCCTCGAAGGCGGGGATGCCGACAGGCTAGTTCGCGCGAGGGAGGCACCGGTGGCATCGGCGGTGGCTCGGCCGGGTGATCCCCGTCGGTTCGCCCCCTCTCCCCCCGGCGCCGCGCTGGTGTCCTGACCCGGGCGCTCCAGGTGCGACGGCGCCCGGATCGTGCGGGCGACGGCGCGCCCCGGAGCGAGAAGCCCCGGGGCGCGGACGGGATCAGTCGGGGACGTCAGTTGCGGACGAGGAGCGAGGCTCCCACGCCGTTGCAGGCGGTCCCGTTGAAGGTGGTGGTGTGGAAGCCCGCCGGAACGGGCTGGTACTGGCAGATCCACAGGCCCGGTTTGGCCAGCTGGGTGAACCAGGCGCCGATGCCGCCGGCGCAGGGGCCGAAATTGTTCTCGTGGGCGGTGTTGACGTACCCGGGCTGGAACGGCGAGCCCGCGCAGGTCCAGATGCCGTCCCGGACCTTCTGCATGTACCAGGAGTCGATGTTGGCGCAGTTCATGCCGCTGACGACGTGCTGGGTGAGCACGTAGCCGGGGGGCTGCGGCGAGGTGCCGCAGGTCCACAGGCCGTCCTTGGGCAGCTGCATGTACCAGGAGTCGAAACCGTCGCAGCCGGTGGGCGTGTGGCCGGAGAGCACGTAGCCGTCCGGGATCGGTGAGGTGGCGCAGGTCCAGATGCCGTCCTTCACGGGCGTCTGGAGCCATTCGCCGATTCCGCCGCACCCGGCCCTGTGCGCGACGAGGACCCAGCCGGGCGGCACGGGCGTCCCGCTGCAGATCCACCCGACCGCCGGCCCGGCGGCGGCGTCCGCGGCGGCGGCGGTGGATGTGGCGGCGGCGGTGCCGGTGGCGGTGCCGGTGAGGACGGCCACCAGCAGGGCGACCACCCCCACCAGGGCGGCGAGCCGGCCCCGGAGGGCCGCGATGGGGGGACGGTCCAGGAGGCGGTGGTGCTTTTCGATCACTTCACACCTGTCCAATCGGAAGGTCCGTACGACCTCGAACGACTGAGGCCGTAAGGGGGTCGGGTTGTGGAGCTGGTGTGAGCGTAGCGATACTTGGAACGCTCCAATAGATGCGGCATGGACACATCAAATATTTGGCCGGAAGTATCCCGAGGCCGCCTCGACCCGCTGTGCCGGAGGGCCGGTCGAGGCGGCGCCGCCGCGGAGGCATCCGCCCGCGGGGCGGGCCGCCGTCAGCTCTCCGGCGGGCGGAAGGCGACCGGGGCGTCGAAGGCGGCGCGCCGGGTCGTACGCCGCAGGGCGCGCAGGACGGGGGTGCCGAGGGTGAGGCACAGGACGACCGTGAGGGCGGCCCTCGGCAGGTCCCAGCCCAGGGACGTGGTCAGGCAGTAGGCGGCGAAGCGGACCAGGTTGTCGGGCAGCGGGTCGCCGGGCACGAAGGAGATGGAACCGGCCAGGCCGCCGATGTACGGCCAGCCCTGGAGGTTCATGATCGTGCCGTAGAGCAGGGACGCGACGGCCCCGTACCCGGCCAGCAGCCAGAGCTCGCGGCGGCCGCGCAGGGACGCGGCCCCCGGCAGCAGTCCGGCCCCCAGGCAGACCCACCCCATGGCGAGCATCTGGAACGGCAGCCACGGCCCCACCCCGCCGGTGAGCAGCGCGGAGGCGAACATCGACAGCGAGCCGAGCACGAAGCCGAAGCCCGGGCCGAGCACCCGCCCGGACAGCACCATCAGGAAGAACATCGGCTCCAGCCCTGCCGTGCCCGCGCCGAGCGGCCGCAGTGCCGCGCCGGCCGCGGCCAGCACGCCCAGCAGCGCCACGGACTTGGCGTCCAGGCCGGGCGCGCCGCCGCCCGCCGTGCGGCCCTCGGAGATCTGGGCGATGACGACGGCGAGCAACAGGGGGAGGAGCAGCGCGAACAGCCAGGGGGCGTCCGCCGAGTGGCCGACCAGCGCCGACCCGGTGGAGGCGAGCAGCGGCCAGCCGAAGGCGGCGACGCCGACGAAGGAGACGGACAGCAGCGCCGTGACGGACCGGCGCCCGAGCGGGACGGGACGAGTGCTCATGCGCCCGGCGCCTCCGTGCCCGCAGCCTCGGTGCCCGGCGCCTCGGTGCCCGGAGCCTCGGCACCCGGAGCCTCGGCACCCGGAGCCTCCGTGCCCGGCGTCTCCACGCCCGAAGCCTCCACACCCGGAGCCTCCATGCCCAGCGCCTCCGCGACCTGCCCGACCGTGAGCCACGGCCCGGGCGCGAGCACCTTGGCGACCTGCGGGGCGAAGGCCGGTGAGGAGACCACCACCTCCGCCGTCGGGCCGTCCGCGACGATCTCCCCCTCGGCCAGGATCACCGTGCGGTGGGCGAGTTCGGCGGCCAGTTCGACGTCGTGGGTGGCCAGCAGCACGGCGTGGTCCTCGGCCGCCAGCGAGCGCAGGATCTCCACCAGCCGGGCCTTGGCCGCGTAGTCGAGGCCGCGGGTCGGCTCGTCCAGGAGCAGCAGCGGGGGCCGGGCGGTGAGCACCACGGCGAGCGCGAGGGTGAGCCGCTGGCCCTCGGAGAGGTCGCGCGGATGGGCCTCGTCGGGGATGCCGGGCAGCAGGCGCCCGACCAGCGCGCGGCAGGTGCCGGCGGGGGCGCCCGCGTCGCCGTCCGCCGCGGCGCACTCGGCGGCGACCGACTCGCCGTACAGCAGGTCGCGCGGGTCCTGCGGGACGAGGCCGACCTCGCGGATCAGCTCGGCGGGGCGGGTGCGGTGCGGGGTGCGGCCGCCGACCTTCACGCTGCCGGAGGCGGGAGCGTGCAGGCCGACCAGGCTGCCGAGCAGAGTGGACTTGCCGGCGCCGTTGCGGCCCATCAGGGCGGTGATCTCGCCGGGGTGGAGCGCGAGGTCGACGCCGCGAAGGGCGGGGACCGGGCCGCGCCGCACGGCGAGGCGGTCGGTGACGGCGATCGGGGAGGCGGCCCCGGCAGCGGATGCGGGCGGTGTCCGGCCGTCCAGTTCGGCGCGCAGCGGTGCGGCCTTGCGGCGCGCGTCGCGGACCGAGAGCGGCAGTGGCCGCCAGCCCGCGAGCCGGCCGAGGCCGACCACCGGCGGGTGCACCGGGGAGTGCGCCATCACCTCGGCGGGTTCGCCGAGGACGGGCGCGGCGTCCGGGGTGAGCAGCAGCACCTGGTCGGCGTACTGGACGACCCGCTCCAGCCGGTGCTCGGCCATCAGCACGGTGGTGCCGAGGTCGTGCACCAGGCGCTGGAGGACGGACAGCACCTCCTCGGCCGCGCCCGGGTCGAGCGCCGAGGTGGGCTCGTCCAGGACCAGCACGCGCGGGTGCACGGTGAGCACCGAGCCGATCGCGACGCGCTGCTGCTGGCCCCCGGAGAGGGAGTTCAGCGCGCGGTCGCGCAGGTCGGCGAGGCCGAGCAGGTCGAGGGTCTCCTCGACCCGGCGGCGCATCACGTCGCCCGGCAGGCCCAGCGACTCCATGCCGTAGGCGAGTTCGTCCTCCACCGTGTCGGTGACGAAGTGCGCCGCCGGGTCCTGCCCGACCGTGCCGACCAGGTCGGCGAGTTCGCGTGGCCGGTGCTCGCGGGTGTCCCGGCCGCCGACGGTGACCCGGCCGTGCAGCACCCCGCCGGTGAAGTGCGGCACCAGGCCGCTGACCGTACCCAGCAGGGTGGACTTGCCGGAGCCGGACGGGCCCACCAGCAGGCAGAGTTCACCCTCGGGGACGGTGAGGTCGACGCCGTTCAGCACGGGCGCGGCCGAGTCCGCGTACCGGACGGAGACCTGCTCGAAGGTGATCACGATGCCCTCCGGGGCGGGGTCGGGGCGGCGAACGCCGGTACCAGGCCGAGCAGGACGGCCAGTACGGCGGTCAGCGGCAGCGCGGGGACGGTGGGCGGGACGACGGTGGGGGCGAACGCGGCCGGGTCCTGCGCGGCCAGGTAGGTGACGAGGGCCGCCACGGCCGTCCCGGAGCCGGCCGTCAGCCACTCGGGAAGGGCCCAGGGGTCGGGCCGGTAGCGGCTCCTGACGGACCGTCGGCTGCCGAGCAGCAGTCCGGCGAAGGCGGCGGCCAGGCCGAGCAGCAGGACGGGCAGGGCCCAGCCCGCGCCGCCGGCCGTCAGCAGTCCGTACGCGGCCAGGCAGACCCCGAGCAGTCCGGCCAGGGTGAGTGCGGCCGTCGCCCGGGCGAGCCGGCGCGGGACGTCGGCGGTGCGGCCGAAGCCCCGGGTGTCCATCGCGGCGGCCAGCGCGATGGACCGCTCCAACGCGCCCTCCAGTACCGGGAGTCCGACGCTCAGCACGGCCGCGACGCCCCTGTCAGAGCGGCCGCGCAGCCGGCGGGCGGCCCGCAGCCGGCGGACGTCCGCGACCAGGTTCGGCGCGAAGGTCATCGCCACCACGACGGCGACACCCGCCTCGTAGAGCGCCCCGGGCAGGGCGCGCAGCAGGCGGGCCGGGCTGGCCAGCGAGTTGGCGGCGCCGACGCAGATCAGCAGGGTGGCCAGCCGCAGCCCGTCGTACAGTGCGGCGAGCAGCCCCTCGACGGTGACCCGGCCGCCGATCCGCACGCCCTGCGCCCAGGCGGGCAGCGGGAGTTCGGGCAGGGTGAACAGCACGTGGGTGCCCGGGACCGGCGAGCCGAGGAAGACCGCGAACACCAGCCGGATGCCGAGCACCAGCAGGCCCAGCCGCAGGAACGCCCCGTACGAGCGCGACCACGGCGCATCGCCCCGGCGGGCCGCGACCACGTACCCGGCGACCGCGGCGAGCAGCAGCAGGATCGCCGGGTTGGTGGTGCGGGTCGCCGCCGCGCCCAGCCCGAGCGCCCACAACCACCAGGCCCCGGGGTGCAGTTGCCGGGGTCCGGTGGGCGGCCTGGTGCTACGGGGGGCGCTGCTGCTCACGGTGCTGTCCTGGGTGGGGGATTAGGAGTGACGGCGGCGGCGGGCCTGCCAGGCGGCGCCGCCGGCGAGGACGGCGACCAGCGCGCCACCGGCGATCAGGCCGATGTCGGGGCCGCTGCCGCTGTGGTCGGCGGAGGAACCGGTGCCGGCGGAGGAGCCGGTGTCGGTGCCGGGCCGGGCGGCACCGGCCGCGCCGACCTGGTCGCCGCAACCCGCCTTCGGGTACCCGGCGATGGCGCACAGCAGGCCGTTGGAGTCGTAGCGCAGCGGCGGGGCGGCGGCCGCCAGCACCTCGGCCGAGGTGGCGCGGGGCGGGACGGCGGCGCAGGTGGTGCGCTGCTCGGGCACGGCAGCGGCGGACGAGCCGGCGTCCTCGGCGGTCCCGAAGTCCAGGACGACGGCCACCCGCTTGCGGCCCTCCTGTGCGGGCGTGTCCGCGCAGATCTCCGCGAAGCTCCCGACCGTCCGCGGTTTCGCGGCGTCCTGGCCGCCGTCCGGGCTCAGCGCGAACCGCCACCCGTCCACGGCGCCGTCCGGCGGCACCGCGACGGCGGGCCCCTGCTGCTGGTACGTCCAGGCTCCGCCCTCGGCGCCGCGCCAGAACGACCAGTAGCGGTACCCGGCGGCCTGCGCGGGGGCCGCGGTCGCGAGCAGCGGGACCGCCCCGAGGAGGGGGAGGAGGAGCGCGGCGACGGCCCGCCGCGGACGGCGGGCCGAGCGGGCGGACGGTGCGGCCGCGGCGGTGCCGACGGGCGCGGTGCCGACGGGCGCGGGGCCGTCGGCGGCCCGGATGGAGCGAGCGGCCCGGATGGAGCGAGCGGGCCGCATCAGAGGTGCGCGTTGCGCTTGCGCTGGAGGCTGAGGAGGAGGCCGCCGCCGATGCCGACCAGGAGGCCGACGCCGATCAGCCAGTACTGCCCGATGCCGCCGTCCTTCTTCTTCGGCTTCGGGGCTTCCGTCGCCGCGGTGGTGGCCTCGGCGGCCTTGGGCGCCGGGCCGAGGGCGGTGAGCTGCCCGGTGAGGGCGGCGGTGTCGCGGTGGGCGGCCTGGGAGACCAGCAGCAGGGTGGCGGTGGCGCCGGCGTCGGTGCCGTTCTTGGTCCAGGCGGCGCCCTCCTTGGCGAGCCAGTCGACGGCGCCGGCGGCCTGCTGGGGGTGGCCGCTCTGGGTGAGGGCGAGGGTGGCCCAGGCGGTGGCGGTGTAGTCGGGCTTCGGCTCGGCGCCCGGGGTGGTGAGGCTGAGGTGGCCGCCACCGGCCGCGAGCTGGGCGCTCAGGTAGGCGCCGACGGCCTCGCCGGAGTCCGCGTGCGGGACGGGGGCCGCGGCGGCCGAGGCGTCGGCGGGGCAGCCGAGGGCCTTGGGGGCGGCGTCGGCGTGCACGGTGCCGGCGACCGGCAGGTGGCCGCCGGCGGCGGCGAGCGCGGCCTGGCCGCTGGCCAGGGCGTTCGGGGCCAGGGAGCCGTCGGCCGGGTCGGGCTGGTAGGCGAAGGCGCCGCGCTGGTCGGCGGGGGCGGCGCAGCCGAGCTGGAAGCGGGCGAGCCCGTCGAAGGCGGACTTGCCGGCCTTGGCGACGCCCGCCGGGTCGGTCCTGGCGGCGAACAGCGCGTTGACGGCGAGTCCGGTGGAGTTGGCGTCGCCCGGGCTGCCCGGGTTGTAGGCCCAGCTGCCGTCGCCGTTCTGGGTGGTCTTGAGCCACGCGACGCCCTTGTCGACGGCCTCCTGGTGCCCGCCGACGGCGACCAGGGCCTGGATGGCGACGGCGGTGGCGTTGCTGTCCTCGGTCGTGGGGTCGCAGGCCGCGCCGGCGGCCCGGTAGGAGGGCCAGCCGCCGTCCTCGCACTGCTGCCCGGTGAGCCAGCCGACGGCCGAGTCGGCCGGGGTGACCTTGGCCGCCGTGAGCGCGGTGAGCGCCAGCGACTGCCGCCAGACGCCGTCGTACGTCGGGTCGCTCGTGCCGTACAGCCCGTCGGGGCCGGCGGCGGAGGTCGGCGCGGGGCTGTCGGCGAGGGCCGGGCCGGCGGCGAGGCCGGTGAGCATCGCGGCGGACAGGGCGGCGGCGCCCAGGCGGGCGGCGGTCAGCATGGTGCGGGTGTGCCTTTCGGTGAGCGGTGGTGGCCCGGGCGGGGCCGTTCCGTAGTCCTCGACGGTGCCGGGCGCGTGCGTCCGGACTGGCCGCTCGCCCCTCCCCGGGCTCTCCGACTCGTCCGGGTGGCCTGGTGCGGCGCCGGACTCACGGCTGCGGGGCCAGCGCCGGACTTGCACCGGCTTTCCCCGGGGGAGGAGCGGGATGGAGTTGTGCTGCCCTGTCGACTCTAGCCGCCGGAGCGCGCGGAGCGGCCCGGCCCGGGCAGGAACAGGTTCCAGTCGGCGGTCGGGGTCGGGCCGGTCCGCGGCGCCGGGGGAGCCGGCTTCACGGGGCGGCGGGCGGCCGTCTCACGGCAGGGTGAGCAGCCGGGCCGCGGTGTGCAGGTCGGCCCGGACCTCGGCGATGGAGGCGCGCCCGGAGAGCCAGGCGACCAGCGCCGAGTGCCAGGTGTGCTCGATCACCCGGACAGCCGCGCGCTGGCTCTCGGTGGGTGGTCCGGACTGGCCGATCGCGTCCAGGATGAGCTGTCCGGTGGCGACGCTGACCTGGTCCACCTCGGCTCCGACCGAGCGGTCCGCGAAGGACAGCGCCCGGACCATCGCCTCGGCCAGCAGCGGTTCGCGCTGCAGCGCGTGGAAGGCCCGGGTGAGGGTGTCGGCCACCCGGGGCGCCGGTTCGAGGTCGGCCGGCGGGTGCCGCCGGATGTGTTCGCGCAGGCCCTGGAGCTGTTCGAGCATCACCGCCACCAGCAGGTGCACCTTGGACGGGAAGTACCGGTAGAGCGTGCCGAGGGCGACCTGGGCGCTCTCCGCGACCTCCCGCATCTGCACCGCCTCGTACCCGCCCCGGACCGCCAGGGCGGTGGCGGCCCGCAGGATGCGCCGGCGCCGCTCGGCCTGGCGCGCGGTCAGCGGCGGCTCGCCCGGGGGCTGTGCGCCCGGGGGCGGCACGGACGGCGAGACCGGCGGCGACGTCGGAGGAGGGGGTGGCGGCAAGGGTGCTCCCGGTCGGGCGAGAGTGGCGGTGTGCTCCACATGGTCGGCAGGATTCGGCGTGGCGGGAATCACCAGCCCTGGCTCCTGAGGGAAAGCTACGGGCCGGTATCTTCGAGGTCTCTCATTGTTCACGTGGTCGACGACGAGTTCCCCAGCCACTGAAACCTGATCTACTTTAGCGACCGGAAGCACGACCGGCAGCACCGATAGCAGCTAGAGAAGAGGGCCCAGGATGACCGCGCAGCCGCTGCGGATTGCCCTGCTGTCGTACCGCGGGGACCCCTTCTGCGGCGGTCAGGGCGTGTACGTACGACACCTCTCCCGGGAGCTGGCCCGGCTGGGCCACCACGTGGACGTGATCGGCGCCCAGCCCTTCCCGGTGCTGGACGAGGTCGACGGCCCCGGCTCGGTGCGCCTGGTCGAGCTGCCCAGCCTGGACCTCTACCGCGCCGACGACCCCTTCCGCACCCCGGCCCGCGACGAGTTCCGCGGCCCGGTGGACGTGCTGGAGTTCGCCACCATGCGCACCGGCGGCTTCCCCGAGCCGCTCACCTTCTCGCTGCGCGCCCGCCGCCACCTGGCCGCCCACAAGGGCCGCTACGACGTGGTGCACGACAACCAGACCCTCGGCTACGGCCTGCTGGGCCTGGCCCGGCACGGCTTCCCGCTGGTCACCACGATCCACCACCCGATCACCGTGGACCGGCAGCTGGAGCTGGACGCCGCCGCCACCCGGCTCAAGCGGCTCTCGCTGCGCCGCTGGTACGCCTTCACCCGGATGCAGCGCCGGGTCGCCGCCCGGCTGGACCGCGTGATCACCGTTTCCGGCACCTCGCGGCGCGAGATCGCCGAGCACCTGGGCGTCGCGCCGGGCGCGATCTCGGTGGTGCCGATCGGCGCCGACACCCGGCTGTGGTCCCCCTCGGCGGAGATCGCCCGCGTCCCCGGCCGGATCGTCACCACCTCCAGCGCGGACGTCCCGCTGAAGGGCCTGGTCCACCTGGTCGAGGCGCTCGCCAAGGTCCGCACCGAGCGGGACGCCCACCTGGTGGTGGTCGGCAAGCCGCAGAAGGAGGACGGGCCGGTGGCCGAGGCGGTGCGCCGCTTCGGGCTGGCCGGGCACATCGAGTTCCGCAGCGGGCTGACCGACCGGGAGCTGGTTGACCTCTACCGCTCGGCCGAGGCGGCCTGCGTCCCCTCGCTGTACGAGGGCTTCTCGCTGCCCGCCGCCGAGGCGATGGCCACCGGCACCCCGCTGGTCGCCACCACCGGCGGGGCGATCCCCGAGGTGGCCGGGGCGGACGGGGAGACCTGCCTGGCGGTGCCGCCGGGCGACGCGGGTGCGCTGGCCGCCGCGCTCGGCCGGCTGCTGGACGACCCGGAGCTGCGGGCCGGACTCGGCGCGGCCGGCCGCGAGCGGGTCCTGGCCCGGTTCACCTGGGAGCGGGCCGCCGAGCTGACCGCCGAGGCGTACCGCGCGGCGATCGCCTCCGGTGCCGGCGCCCGGGCCCGCTCGGGGCCGGGCTGGCGGTACGTGGCCTAGCGGTGCGCGGCGCGGGGCGGGCCCGGGCGCCCGCCCGGTGACGGCGGGCCGGTGACGGCGGGTCGGGGGCCCGTCGGGCGGCGCGCGACGAAGCGTGGCGGCGCACGAGCGCCGTGCCGAACGAAAGCCTGACGGAGCGTCAGGAATGCTTGGCAGCAATAGGAATGGGAGTCCAGCAGTGCTGACCGTCGATTTCTCGCGCTTCCCGCTCGCCCCCGGCGACCGGGTGCTCGACCTGGGCTGCGGCGGGGGCCGGCACGCGTTCGAGTGCTACCGCCGCGGCGCCAACGTGATCGCCCTCGACCAGAACGCCGAGGAGATCGCCGAGGTCAGGAAGTGGTTCGCGGCGATGGAGCAGGCCGGTGAGGCCCCCGAGGGCGCGTCGGCGGCCGCGATCGAGGGCAACGCGCTGGCGCTGCCGTTCGAGGACGAGTACTTCGACAAGATCATCATCTCCGAGGTGATGGAGCACATCCCGGACGACAAGGGCGTGCTCGACGAGATGTTCCGGGTCCTCAAGCCGGGCGGCCTGCTCGCCGTCACCGTGCCCCGCTGGCTGCCGGAGAAGATCTGCTGGGCGCTGTCCGACGAGTACCACGCGAACGAGGGCGGCCACATCCGGATCTACCGGGGCGACGAGCTGCTCGGCAAGCTCAAGGACGCCGGCCTGGAGCCGTACGGCACCCACCACGCGCACGCGCTGCACTCGCCGTACTGGTGGATCAAGTGCGCCGTCGGCGTCGACAACGACAAGGCGCTGCCGGTCAAGGCGTACCACCAGCTGCTGGTCTGGGACATCGTCGGCACCCCGGTGATCAGCAGCCTCACCAAGGCCGCCGAGCGGGCGCTCAACCCGGTGATCGGCAAGAGCTTCGTCGCGTACGCCTCCAAGCCCAACCGGGTCGAGCCCGGCCGGGGCGAGGCCGGCCGGGGCGAGGCCGGCCGGGGTGGCGCCGGCCGCACCGAGCCCACGGCCGCGGCCGGCGCGCCGGGCGGAACGGCATGACCGCCGCGGTCCCCGAGGTGCTGCTGCTCGACGGGGTGCTCGACGCCGAGCAGGCCGCCGACACCGTGCGCAGCATCCTGGCCGAGCAGCGCCCCGACGGCGCCATACCCTGGTTCGCCGGCCACCACCTCGACCCCTGGGACCACACCGAGGCCGCGATGGCCCTCGACACGGCCGGCGAGCACGCCGCCGCCGAGGCCGCCTACCGCTGGCTCGCCGCCGCCCAGAACCCGGACGGATCCTGGTACGCCGCCTACACCGACGGCGTGGTCACCGACCGGGCCAAGGAGAGCAACTTCTGCGCGTACATCGCGGTCGGGGTCTGGCACCACCACCTCAGCACCGGCGACGACGCCTTCCTGGAGTGGATCTGGCCGGCCGTCCGGCGCGCCCTGGACTTCATCGTCGGGCTGCGGCTGCCCGGCGGCCCGATCGCCTGGCGGGTCGACGAGGACGGCGCGGCCACCGACGAGGCGCTGCTCACCGGCTCGTCCAGCATCCTGCACGCGCTGCGCTGCGGGCTGGCCATCGCCGAGTACCTGGAGGAGCCGCAGCCCGACTGGGAGCTCGCGGCCGGGCGGCTGGGGCACGCCGTCTCGCACCACACCGAGCGGTTCCTGGACAAGGACCGCTACTCGATGGACTGGTACTACCCGGTGCTCGGCACCGGACTGCGCGGCGACGCGGCGCTGGCCCGGATCGAGCGGGACTGGGAGCGCTTCGTCGTCCCCGGCCTCGGCGTGCGCTGCGTCAGCGACCGCCCGTGGGTGACCGGCGGGGAGAGCGCCGAGCTGGCGCTCGCGCTCTGGGCGATCGGCGAGTCCGACCGCGCGGTGGAGATCCTGCGCTGGATCCAGCGGCACCTGCGCCACGAGGACGGCTCGTACTGGACCGGGTACGTCTTCGAGGACGACGCGATCTGGCCGGAGGAGCGCACCACCTGGACGGCCGGGGCGCTGCTGCTCGCGGTGGCCGCGCTCGGCGGGGATCCGGCGACGGTCGCGGTCTTCGGCGGGGAGCAGCTGCCCGCCGGGCTGGTGGTCCAGGACTGCTGCTGAGCCGGGCGTCCGCGGGGCGGACGCCGAGCGGACGCGGGGCAGGCGCCGAGCGCGCATGCGAGAGGGGCGGGACCGGTTCTCCGGTCCCGCCCCTCTCGCGTCGCGTGCCTCGGGAGGTCAGCCGCGCTGGATGCCCGTGGTGTCGGCCAGCAGGCCCTGGCTGCCGTCCGGCAGCTGCGCGACCAGCGCGGCGCCGCGCTGCTCGACGGCCAGGTACCAGGTGCCCGGCACGACCTCGCCGACCGGGGCGCCGGCCGGGTTGTCCTTCGGGGCCAGCTGGCGCGGGGCCGGGACGGCGAACCAGAACGGCTGGAAGTCCGCCGCCGGGGCGGCCGCCTGCTGGGCGGCCGGGGCCGGCTGCGGGGCCGGGGCGCCGGCGTCGTGCGGCTGGGCGGCCGGGACCGGCTGACCGGCCTGCGGCTGGCCGGCGCCCGGGTATCCGTAGCCGCCCTGGCCGCCGAACGCCGGGTCCTGGCCCTGGGCCGGGTAGCCGTACTGGCCGGCCGCACCCTGCTGGCCGGGCTGGCCCGGGTAGCCGTACTGCCCGCCGGGGACGGCCGCCGGACGGTCGGCGACCAGCGGGGCCTTCAGCGCGGGCACCAGGGGGCCCGCGGCGGCCGCGCCGGCGAGCACGAGCAGCGCGATGAAGCCGAGCCAGGCGCCGAAGCCGTGGCTGACGACGCTGCTGGAGGTGCCGCCGCCGAGCGCCCAGACCGAGGTCCACAGCGCCGCGACGGAGAGGGCGATGCCCCACTGGTCCAGCCGCAGGCCGAGCACCTGGCGGGTGGCCGCGGCCGCGCCCTGGAAGCGCTGCACCAGGATCAGCACCGCGGCGGCGATGCCGAGGAGGTAGATCGACGGCAGGATCGGGAACAGGTCCGTGCTCCACGCGTTCTGCGACGAGGGGCAGTACCGGCTGCCACCGCAGTCCACGGTCCAGTAGGGCAGGAAGGAGGCGATGAAGAGCAGGACGGCCGCGCCCGCGACGGCGGCGTCTCCCCTGGTGAGAGCGCGCAGATTCACTAACGTTCCCCTCGTTGACGTGTCGTGGACGGTGGTTCGTGCGGTCGGGATGACCGGCCGAAACTCCCGAACGGACCAGAAGCCTAGGCCCAACCGTCCTGCCGGTGCACGGCGGGACCGGGAATGGGGCGAAGTCGTTGCAAACCGTGCGGTCCGGACGGAGTTCCGTCCACCGTCGGAGCGCGGCCCAACTCCCTTACCGCTCTTCGGTCTTCTCTTGGGTCGTCAGGAACGCGGTCAGCGCGTCGGCGATCCCCTGGGCCGCCTGCTGGCGCCACTGAGGATCCGTCATGCGCTTCGCGTCCGTCGAGTTGCGCATGTTACCGCACTCGATGAACACCTTGGGGACCGCGGAGAGGTTGAGGCCGCCCAGGTCGGAGCGGGTGTCCAGGCCGTCCTTGGCGATGTAGTCCGCATACGGTTCACCGGTCGCGGCGTGGAAGCGGTCGCGCAGCAGGAGGCCGAGCCGGTGCGAGGGGGCGACGATCGCGGCGTTGTCCGCCTTCCCGGCCACCACCCGGGCGGGCATGATCACGTGGAACCCGCTGCCGCTCGCCGGGCCGCCGTCGCCGTGCACCGAGACCGCGACGTCGGCGTGCGCCTCGGCGCCCGCGCGGGCGCGTTCGTCGACGCACGGGCCCCAGGGGCGGTCGCCGTCCTGCACCAGCACCACGGTGGCGCCCCGGGCGGCCAGGAGGGCGCGGGCCCGGCGGGAGACGTCCAGGGTGTACTCGGCCTCGGTGTAGCCGGCGTTGGTCTCCGTCCCGGTGGTGTCGCACTCCTTGCGGCTGTTGCCGATGTCCACCTGGCGGTTGATCTCGGCGGTGTGGGCGGAGTTGCCGGGGTTGTGGCCGGGGTCGAGCAGGACGGTGCGGCCGGCGAGGGCGGTGGCAGCGGTGGCGGTGGTGGGGTCGGCGGGCGGGGTCCCCGCTGTGCTGTCGGTGGGCGCCGGTGCGAGGGGAGGGGTGAGGGGCGTGGCGGACGCGGTCCCGGCCGGGGCCGCCGGCGTGGTCGCGGGTTCGGGCGCGGCCGCGTTCGTCGTGGCCGGGGCCGCCGGGGCCGCCGCGGCGCTCGCCGGGTCGGCGTGGTCGAGGGCCCGCCAGCCGAACCAGCCGGCCGTGCAGAGCGGAACGGCCACGGCGGCGGCCGTGGTGGCGCGCAGCAGGGCGGAGCGGCGGGGCGTTCGGGAGGCGGAACCGGTCACTGGTCGGTCAGATCCTGTCCTGGGTGCGCGGAGTCAGACCGTAGTTCTTCGCGATCGGGTTCCACTTGTTCATGAAGTCCGTCTTCGCCTGGGTGGCCTGCGGGTTGAGCTCGTCCGCGTGCTTCTTGTCCGGGGTGGCCGGGGCCCGGCCGGTGCAGCCCTGGGTGGCGACGGCGCGGGCCCAACTCGCGTACGCCTTGTCGATGTCGGCGGACAGCTGCCAGGCGGACTTCAGCGAGTTCACCGCGTCCGCACCGCCCGGCACGTCCGTAACGCTCAGCTGGGAGAGCTTGGCCAGCAGGCCGGCCCGCTGGCTGGCGCCGCTGTCGAAGACCTGTGCGGCCGCCTCGATGTCGGCCTTCGGCGGGCAGCTGGTCACCTTGGCGACGGCGTTGCCGATCGGGGCCTTGGCGTTCTCGCCCTCGCTGAGCAGGCCGTCCAGCGCCTGGGCCTGGGTCCTGGCCGTCGGACCGGGGCCGGTCGCGGTCGGGGACGGTGCGCCGGACGCGCTCGCGGCGGCGCTCGGCGCGCCGTCCGCACCCGTGGGCGCGGGGGCGGGCGGCGGGTTGTCCGCGCCGGTCGCCGGGGCGGAGGCCGGGGCGGGCGCGGCCTGGCCGTCCTTGTCGTCGCCCCCCTGGACGGCGAACAGCAGGCCGCCGCCGATCGCCAGCACCAGCAGCACGGCGAAGCCGATCAGCAGCGGGGCCTTGCGGTTGGTCGGCCGGTCCTCGTCCTCCTCGTAGCCGGCCGGACGGTCGGGCTGGGCGCCGTACGGGCCCGGGGTGCCGTACGGGGGCTGGGCGCCGAAGGAGGGCTGGGCGGCGTACGGGGGCTGCGGCGGGGCGGCGGGCGGCTTCAGGAGGTAGTCCTGGCCGGGGGCCGGCTGCGGCGCCCGGGCCTGCGGGCCCCCGGGAGAGGGGAACGGCGCCGGCGGGGCGGCCGGAGGCGGCGGGGTGGCGCCGGGGAACAGCGGGGCGGTCGGCGGGTCGTAGCCGGGCGAGGAGGCCAGGTACGGGCGGGCGCCCAGCGGCGGGCCCTGGTCGCCGACGGCGCCGGGCGCGGGCGGCTGGGCCGTGGCGGGCGGCTGGGGCGTTGGGGTGACGGGCGCCTCGGGGGCGGACCGGGTGTCGGACGGGGGCTGCGGGCCGCGCACCCAGCCGCCGGCTCCGCCGCGCGCGGTGGGGTCCCAGACCGCCGGAGCGCTGTTCTGCTGGTCCGTCATGTCGCTGCTGGCCCCCACCGTCCGCCGATGCCCTGCGTTCTGCCTGGTGCTGCGCGGCCACCGTACCGTTCGAACCCCCGCCCGACAGCCCCGGCACGACGTTAGAGCATCGGTGCGGGGCGGTGGGTGCGAACGGTGCGCGGGGGCCGCCGGGCGGGCGGCGGGAGCCGGCGGGTGCCGGGGCGCGGGGGGAGGAGCGGGCTACCGGGCGGCGCGGCGCAGCACCCGCAGGGAGCCGGTCACCGAGACCTCCTCGAAGCCCTCGGCCAGGGCCCGCAGGTACACCCGGTACGGGGCCTGGCCGCCGTCCGCCGGGTCCGGGAAGACGTCGTGCACCACCAGCAGGCCCTCCGGTGCCAGGTGCGGCACCCAGCCCTCGTAGTCGCCGGTCGCGTGCTCGTCGGTGTGCCCGCCGTCGATGAACACCAGGCCCAGCGGGCGTCCCCACAGCGCGGCGATCCGCGGGGAGCGGCCGACCAGTGCCACCACGTGCTCCTCCAGCCCGGCGGCGTGCAGCGTGCGGCGGAACAGGGGAAGGGTGTCCATCTGCCCGACCTCGGGGTCGACCAGCGTCGGGTCGTGGTACTCCCAGCCGGGCTGCTGCTCCTCCGAGCCGCGGTGGTGGTCGACGGTCAGGGCGACCGTCCCGGCCTCCCGGGCCGCCGCCGCGAGCAGGATCGCCGAGCGGCCGCAGTAGGTTCCGATCTCCAGCACCGGCAGCCCGGTGCCGCGCGCCGCGGCCACCGCGGCCGCGTACAGCGCGAGCCCCTCGTCCACCGGCATGAACCCGGTGGCGCCCTCGAACGCCGCCAGCACCTCGGGCGCCGGCTCGGCGATCGGCAGCAGGTCGGACATGCGGTGCTCCTCGGGGTGGGGCGGGCCGGTCGGGACGTCGGGGGTCGGGACGCGGGCGGACGTGCAGGGACCCTACTCGACGGTAGCGGGGGCGGCGGGGCCGGGGCGTCCGACCGCCGGGCGGCGGCGGGCGGTCATCCGGCGGTTCTGCTGGTTCTTCCGCCCCGTTGTTGTGGAACGCGTTCTAGTCGCGCCCCGGCGCCCGTGCCAGAATCGGCGCGACCGCCGATCCGAGGCACACCAGGCACACCAGGCACCCCGGGAGCAGCACCATGCGCGCAGCCGTCCTGCACAAGACCGGCCAGGAGACCCTCGACGTCCGCTCGGACGTGACGGCCGTGGGCTTCGGGCCGGGGACAGTACGGGTCCGGATGCGGGCCGCCAGCCTCTGCCACTCGGACCTCTCCGCGATGAGCGGCGTCCTGCCGCAGCCCGCGCCGTTCGTCCCCGGGCACGAGGGCGCCGGGGACGTGCTGGAGGTCGGCGAGGGCGTCACCGGACTCGCCGCCGGCGACCGCGTGGTGCTCTGCTGGATGG
Organism: Kitasatospora sp. NPDC002543; assembly: GCF_053594915.1. Lineage (NCBI taxonomy): Bacteria > Bacillati > Actinomycetota > Actinomycetes > Kitasatosporales > Streptomycetaceae > Kitasatospora > Kitasatospora sp. NPDC002543. The sequence continues at coordinate 29,528 of NZ_JBSFWR010000071.1, forward strand.
CCCCGTGCGGCCACTGCGAGCACTGCCGCCGGGACCGCGGTCACCTGTGCGTCGCCAGCCTGCGCAGCCTCGGCGCCCCGGGCTTCCGGATCGCCGAGGGCGGGCTGAGCGCCTCCGGCTTCTACGGCACCGGGGCCTTCGCCGAGGAGGTCGTGGTCGCGGCGAACGCCGTCATCAAGGTGCCCGACGACCTCCCCTACGAGGCCGCCGCGCTGATCGGCTGCGGAGTGACCACGGGCGTCGGCGCCGCGGTGAACACCGCCCGGGTCGAACCCGGCGCCTCCGTCGCGGTGATCGGGGCGGGCGGGGTCGGGGTGGCCACCGTGCAGGGCGCCCGGGTCTGCGGCGCCGGCCGGATCACCGTCGTCGACCCGGTGGCCTCGCGCCGCGAGCGCGCCTTGGAGTTCGGCGCCACCGAGGCGATCGCGCCCGAGGAGCTCAAGGCGGTGGCCAAGAAGCTGCCCGGTGGCGGCTTCGATCACGTCTTCGAGGCGGTCGGGCGCGCGGCCACCGTCCGGGCCGGCTACGAGGCCGCCCGGCGCGGCGGCGCGGTGGTCGTCATCGGGGCGGGCGCGCAGGACGACCTGGCGCAGTTCACCATGGGAGAGCTGTTCTTCAACGAGAAGCGGCTGCTGCCCTCGCTGTACGGAGGGGCCACCGTCTCGCGCACCATCGGGCTGGTCGTGGACCTCTGGCGGGCCGGGCGGATCGACCTCGACGGCATGGTCACCCACCGGGTGGGGCTCGGGGAGGTCAACGAGGCGATCGCGCAGATGCGGAGCGGCGAGGCGCTGCGGACGGTCGTCGCGATGGACTGAGGGCCCGCAGGGGGAGTGTTTCCCCTGCGAGCCCTCGGGTGCGGTGCCGCCGCGCGGTGCGTCGGCGTCCCGCGTGCGGGTGCCGGTGCGGTCAGCCCAGCGCGCCGGCCGCGCGGTGGCGGCCGTGTGCGTCGGTCTCCGGGCTGTCGTCGGAGGCGGAGCCACCGCGGTGACGGCCGTGTGCCGCGGTGTCCTTGGCCGTCTTCTCGTCGGCGTCGGTCCCGGTAACCGCGGGTCCGGTGGTGTCGGTGAGGGTGTCGGACATGAGAATCGTCTTTTCCGTGCGGAGGGTGCGGGTCATCGGCGCCCGGCCGGCGCCGGTGGCGCACGGTCGGGTCCCCGATCGGGCGCTCGGTACGCGCCCGTAGCCGGTGATCGCGGCCCGTGCCCCGGCCACCATAACGGCCGGGACGGACGAGATCCTATCGAGATCGTGACGCGAGTCCGGGCCGGTCCGGGGCCCGGAACCGGGCCGGCGGCCGACCGGCTCGCGGCGGTGCGGCGGCGGCGCCCGGTCCGCCCGCGGCGCGGAGCCGATGCGGTGCGGGACGAACACCGGTGCGCCGGGCGGGCGGAGGGGGCCCGTTCGATCCGCTCCTCGGCGGCGGTGCCCGGACGGCGGGTCGCCCCTGGGGCACCGCGGCCGGGGAGGGCGGCGGATTGGTCCGTACCAAGGTCGGCAACTGGCGCCCACCCGCGGTGAGTTCACCCGGATCGCCCAGGGCGCGACGTGTGGATCTGGTCGGATCAGCCCGGACGGCCGGTCCGCAGGAACGTGGCCAGCAGCTCGTGCAGCACGGCGGCGCCCTCGTCGGCGAGCACCTCGTGCCCGGAGCCGGCCGCCTCGACGTACCGGAAGTCCTCGCCCTCGACCCGGCCGATCCGCAGCAGTTCGTGCCGCAGCGACCGGGACTGGCTCACCGGCACGACCTCGTCCCGGTTGCCGTGCACCACCAGCAGCGGCGCGCTCAGCCGGTGCGCCAGTTGCAGCACGTCGCGCGGTCCGCGGGGGTCGGCGATCGGCTCGCCGCCGCCCAGCCGGGCGGTCAGCGCCGCCACGGGGGACGCCGCCTCGGCCAGCAGCCGGGCGCCGGAGAGGAACGGCGCGACCACCGCGCAGCGGGACACCTGTTCGGCCGGGGCGTGCGCGGCCGCGAGCAGCGCCAGGAAGGCGCCGTAGCTGACCCCGAAGAGGGCCGGCGGCTCCAGGCCGAGGGCGGCGCGCTGGCCCGCGATGCCGTCCAGCAGGTGCAGGACGTCCTCCAGGTCGGGACCGCCCCAGGCGCCCCGGATGGCCAGCGCGTGCGGCACGCCGTAGCCGGTGGAGCCGCGCTGGTTCGGGGCGACGACCGCCAGGCCCTCGGCGGCCATCCGCTGCAGCGCCGGGTCGAACTCCAGCCGCCAGGCGTCCGCCGGGCCGCCGTGCAGCGCCAGCACCAGGTGCGGGCTGCTCAGCCAGGCGTCCCCGCCGTACACCACGGCCTCCAACGGGCCCGCCGGGCCGGCGAGTTCGAGGCTCTGCGCGGGCTGCCAGCGACCGCCGTCCCCGGGCGGGGTGCTGCCGTCGAGCCGCCAGCCGGGCGGCACGGTCCGCACCGGGCGGACTCCGCCGGGCTGCCAGGGCGGGGCGGCGTCCCGCCCCGGTCCGGGCAACCCCGAGGCCAGCGGGGCGAGTTGCAGGGGCAGCGGAGCCGGCGCCGAGGCGGCCGGGAGCGGGCCGTGCGCCAGCAGCGCGTCGACATCGAGGGTGGCCAGCGCGGTCGGGTGGTCGGGCGAGGAGTACGGCAACCGCAGCCCCGCCGCGCCCCAGTGCCCGACCGCGCCGAGCCGGCCGGGTGGCACCGGCAGCGGGTCCAGCCGCCCGGCGGAGGGCCGCCACAGGGCCAGCGCCGAACCCGCGCCGTGGTCGATCTGCACCGCGACCCGGGGCCCGTCCGCGGCCACCCGCAGCGCGACCGGCCGCAGGAGCGTGCCCGCGACGTGCAGGCACTCCGGGAACCGCAGCGGCTCCCCGGCGCCGAGGACGCCCCAGCCGAGCCGGTCGGTGCCGGGCGCGTCGCTGCGCACCATCGCGAAGCGGCTGTCCGGGTCGAAGAGCACCAGGCGGTCGTTGCTCCGCGGGCCGATCTCCAGCAGCGGGCCGGTGGTTCCGTCGCGCAGGTCGAGCACCACGCTGCGGACCAGGCCCGCGCTCACCCGGTCCAGCGCGAGCAGCGTGCCGGTGCGGTCCAGCCAGGTGCCGCCGCCGTGCAACCCCGGGATCTCGGCGACCGGTTCGGGCTCGCTGCCGTCCGTGCGCACCAGCCAGACGGTGGTCGCCGGGCGGGTGTCGCTGCCGAGCGCGACCGCCACCGGCGTCCGCGGGCCGGCCCCGGGGTGCACCGGGAGCGGCAGTACCCGCAGTCCGGCCATCCGCAGTGCGCCCAACTGCTCTTCCAGGGTGCCGTTTTCGCCGTGGGAGAGGTGGACCAGGTCGTGCCGGTCGGCGTCGTGCCGGCAGGCCAGCACCGAGCCGTCGGACAGCGGGACCACCTGCGAGCGCGGGCTCTCCGCGCGGTTGCCGGGCAGCGGGAGCGCGGTCGGCGCGGCCGGTTCGCCGTCCTGCGGAAGTCGCCAGCTCTCCACGTACCAGCCGCTGTCGGCGGTGGAGGCGAGGCAGGCGGCGTGGCTGCCGTCGGCGGTGAAGGTGAAGTTCAGCCGGCGCAGCGCCTGGGCCAGGGTCCGGGTGGCCACGTTCATGCTCCGCTCACCCCGGTGGTGCCGGTCGGTCCCGCGGTGCCCTCGGAGGGACCGCCGGTGTTCTCGGACGGTCTCGCGGTGTTCCCGGGCGGGGCGGTGCCCTCGGCCCCGCCCCGCCGACCGGGCGCGTGCCGCGGCGGTGTGCCGGCCGGGGGTCGGGCGGTGGCGTCCGCACCCGGGAGGTCCTCGCGCAGCGCCGCCCGCGCCCGGGCCACCCCCCAGCGCTGCCGCGGCTCCTCGTCCCGCAGCCCGAGAACCGCCGGCGCCAGCCGCCGTGCGGTCCCGCCCGTACCGCCTGTCCCGCTCGCCTCGCTCGCCTCGCTCGTCCTGGCCGCGAGGGCGAGCCAGCGGCCGAGGCGGTCGGCGACCGGCCGGGCCCCCGGGAGGCCCTCGGGCAGCAGCGGGTCGTGGCCGGTGGCCAGCAGGAAGAGCAGCCCGCCGAGGGCGTACAGGTCGACGGCCGGGTCGGCGACGCGGCCGCGGGCGGGGGCGAGCCGGCCGGGCCCGTGCTCGGGGGCGCGGTAGCCGGGGGCGCCGGCGGGCCCCGCGAGCCGTCCGGCTTCGGTGGCGAGCCCGAGGTCGACCAGCCGCAGCGTGCCGTCCGGGCGGACCGCGACGCTGCCGGGGGAGAGGTCGCGCAGCACCACCCCCCGGGCATGCACCCGCTCGATCAGGTCGAGCAGGCCGTGCGCCACCGGCCCGGCCTCGGCCCAGTCGACGTCCGGCTTGCCGTCGCGCCGCAGCCGGGCGGCCACCCAGCCGCGCAGGGGCTGTCCGGCGATTCGTTCCTGCACCAGGAAGACGGAGTCCTCCCGCTCGATCAGTTCGACGGCGCGCGGCGCCAGCCCCTGCCCGTCCAGCCGGGCGAGCAGCGCGGCCTCGTGCCGCAGCGCGTCGCGGGCGTCGGTGCCGGCCGGGCCCGGTCCTCCGTACGCCCGGGCCTGCTTGACCACGACCTCGGCGCCGCTCGACGCCTCCTGGCCGAGGAACACCCCGCCCCTCGCGCTCTGCCGCACAACGGCGGTCACCGCGTACCGGCCGACCGGCAGCACCCCGCCCCGGCGCCGGCCCCACGCCCGGCCCGTACGGGCTCCCGTGCGAGCCCCGTCGAACGGGTCCCGTGCCCGCTCCGGCGCCCGGTGCGCCGTGCCGCGCACCTCTTCGGTCCGCTCCCGGCCCGGCCCGCGCGGTACCGGGCGGCACTCCGTGTCCTCGCCCGGTACCGTCGGCGGCGCGAACGCGCCGTACCGGTAGTGCACCCGGCTCCCCACCCGGTACGGGCGGTCGGAGCGCACCGCGGGCCCCGGCAGCCCGGCGGTGGCCCGGTCCAGCTCGGCCGCGAGCCGCTGGAACTGCTCCTCGTCGGCCGGGTGGACGGTGATGAACTCTCCCGCCGAACAGCTCTCCCCGTCGCGGGAGTTCAGCTCGCGCAGGTGCTCCTGCGAGGCGGCGAACCGGAAGCAGCACGGATCCCCGGCGAGCACCCGGACCACCGCCGAGAGCACCGCCTCGCCCGCCGCCGAGGCCGCGCTCACCTGGAGCTTCCACCCCTGCTCCGGCGGCGGTGAAGGCGGCGACGAAGGCGGCGGAGGGGCCGCGGACGGCCTGGCCGTGCACCAGAAGCCGCCGACCGTGACGTCCCAGTCGCCACCGCCTCCCCGGCCTCCGGGGCCGGCCAGCGCCGCCCGCGTCGCCTCCGGCCACGAGCCGGCCGCACCCGGCCCGTGGCCCACCGGCCCCCGGTCCCCGGCCGTACGCAGTGATGTGCCCGCCTTCACCCGCCACCACATCCCTTCGTCACGGCCGTCGCCCCGGGTGCCCACTGCTCGTGGCACCCGGGAGCGCGGCCCGGCCCGATCGGTTTCCCGGAAGGAGCGGCGGCGCCGCCCCGTGACGGGACGGTGTCGCCGTCCCGCCGCGGGGCGGCCCGCCGCCCCGGCGCGGGAGTGCTCGTCCGGATCCCGTCCGGCCCGGCGCGGCCTCCGCCCGACCCCCGGTCGTGACTGCCGCCGGGGCAACTCCCGTTCGCAGGAGTGAAGTTACTTTCGAGCCATCCGCGGCCTCAACGCAGAGCCGGTCACTTCACTCGTAAGGGTGATCAACGCCTGGTTTCGAATTCGTGCGAGAAGCCCGCTGTGAGTAACGGGCGCCCGGCGCGCGGCCGCGTGCGGAGCGCGCGGGGCCCGTCGGGCGCCTCCCGTCGCGGATTGACGCGCATCCGTACGCCCGCGACACCCACGTCCGAACGGCCACGGCGGCGCCCCCCCGGCCGCCCCCCGGCCGCCCCCCGGCCGCCCGCCGAACGGCCGAGGCCCGACCGCCCCCGCGCGCACGGTAGTCTCGACAGGTGCCGAAACTGTCCGACGTCATCACCGCGCTCGAAGAGGTCTACCCCCCGCAGTGGGCGGAGTCCTGGGACGCCGTCGGCCTGGTCTGCGGAGACCCTCAGGCCGAGGTCAACCGCGTGCTCTTCGCCGTCGACCCCGTCCAGGCGGTCGTCGACGAGGCCGTGGAGTGGGGCGCCGACCTCGTGGTCACCCACCACCCCCTCTACCTGCGCGGCACCACGAGCGTCGCCGCCACCACCTTCAAGGGCCGGGTGGTGCACACGCTGATCACCAACGGCATCGCCCTGCACGTCGCCCACACCAACGCCGACCACGCCGACCCCGGCGTCTCGGACGCGCTGGCCGAGGCGGTGGGCCTTCGGGTGACCGGCCCGCTGGTGGCGGACCCGACCGACCCGCTCGGCCGCCGCGGCACCGGCCGGATCGGCCTGCTGGAGCCCCCGCTGCCCCTCTCCGCCTTCGCCGCGCGGGTGGCGGCGGGCCTGCCCGCCACGGCCGCCGGCGTCCGCGTCTCCGGCGACCCGAACCGGCTGATCAGCCGGGTCGCGGTGTGCGGCGGCTCGGGCGACAGTTTCTTCGCGGACGTCCGGTCGGCCGGCGTGGACGCCTACCTGACCGCCGACCTCCGTCACCACCCCGCCTCCGAGGCGGCCGAGGCGGCGCCCGTCGCGCTGCTCGACGCCGCCCACTGGGCCACCGAGTGGCCCTGGCTCACCCTGGCCGAGCGGGCCCTGCTGGCCGCCGCCGACAAGCGCGGCTGGACCGTGGAGACCAAGGTCTCCCACCGGGTCACCGACCCGTGGACCGCACACGCCCCCATGTCCTTCACCGCCTGACCCGATTCACAGGAGCTCTCCGCTTGAACGCCGCGCCCGCCGACCAGATCCGCCTGCTCGACCTCCAGGCCATCGACTCGAAGCTCGACCAGCTGGCCCACCGGCGCCGGAGCCTGCCCGAGCACGCCGAGATCGACAAGGCCACCGCCGACCACACCGCGCTCAAGGACCTCGTCGTCGCCGCCGAGGCCCAGAAGGGCGACACCGCCCGCGAGCTGACCAAGGCCGAGCAGGACGTCGAGCAGGTCCGCTCCCGTGCCGCCCGCAACCAGCAGCGCCTGGACTCCGGCGCGATCACCTCGCCGAAGGACCTGGAGAACCTCCAGCACGAGATCGGCTCGCTCGCCAAGCGCCAGGGCGACCTGGAGGAGGTCGTGCTGGAGATCATGGAGCGCCAGGAGAGCGCCACCACCCGGGTCGAGGAGCTGTCCGCCCGCCTGGAGCACTCCACCGTCGTGCTCAAGGAGGCCGAGGGCCGCCGCGACGCCTCCTTCGCCGAGATCGACGCGGAGGCCGACAAGGTCAAGCGCGACCGCGAGACCGTCGCCGCCGTCATCCCGGCCGACCTGCTGAAGGTCTACAGCAAGCTGCGCGAGACCCAGGGCGGCGTCGGCGCGGCCCGCCTCTACCAGCGCCGCTGCGAGGGCTGCCGCACCGAGTTCTCGATCACCGAGCTGAACGCCATCAAGGCCGAGCCGGCCGACAAGGTGGTCCGCTGCGAGAACTGCTCGCGGATCCTGGTCCGCACCGCCGACTCGGGCGTCTGAGCAGGTGGCGGCGCGCTTCATCGTCGAGGCTGACGGCGGGTCCCGGGGCAACCCGGGACCGGCCGGCTACGGCGCGGTGGTCCGCGACGGGGACACCGGGCAGATCGTCGCCGAGGCCGCCGAGTTCATCGGCCACGCCACCAACAACGTGGCCGAGTACCGGGGCCTGATCGCCGGGCTCAAGGCGGCCCGCGAGCTGGACCCGGACGCCACGGTGGACGTCCGGATGGACTCCAAGCTGGTCGTCGAGCAGATGTCCGGGCGCTGGAAGATCAAGCACCCCGACATGCAGCCGCTCGCCGCCGAGGCCCGCACCGTCCTCCCGCGCGCCAGGGTCACGTACACCTGGATCCCGCGCGAGCGGAACAAGGACGCGGACCGGCTGGCCAACGAGGCGATGGACGCGGGCAAGGCCGGGCGCCAGTGGGAGCCCCGCAAGCCGGCCGCCGTCGCCGCCGGCGCGCCCGCCGTCGAGGAGCCGCCGCTGGAGACCGCCGCCCCCAGGGCCGGTTGGGTCGCCCCGGCCGACCTCGGCACCCCCACCACCTTCGTCCTGCTGCGCCACGGCGAGACCCCGCTCACCCCGGAGAAGCGGTTCTCCGGCAGCGGCGGCAGTGACCCGGAGCTCTCCGACAAGGGCCGCTGGCAGGCCGAGCGGGCCGCCGAGGCGCTGGCCGCGCGCGGCAGCGTCCAGGCGGTCGTCGCCTCTCCGATGCGCCGCACCCGGCAGACCGCCGAGACCGTCGCCGCCAGGCTCGGCCTGGAGGTCCGGTACGAGGACGGGCTGCGCGAGGTCGACTTCGGCGACTGGGAGGGCCTGACCTTCGCCGAGGTGCGGGAGCGGTACCCGGACGACCTGACGGCCTGGCTCGGCTCGGCCAAGGCCAGGCCGACCGGCTCCGGCGAGAGCTTCACCACGCTCACCCACCGGGCCGGTGTCGCCCGGGACAGGATCATCGCCAGGTACGCGGGGAAGACCGTGCTGGTGGTCTCGCACGTCAGCCCGATCAAGACCCTGGTCCGGCTGGCGCTCGGCGCCCCGCCGGACTCGATGTACCGGATGGAGCTGTCCGCCGCCTCGATCTGCGCCGTCCAGTACTACGCGGACGGCAACGCCTCGGTGCGGCTGCTCAACGACACCTCGCACCTGCGCTGACCCGCCCGCCCCGGCGGGTCAGTGCACCTCGGTGACGACCACGTCCAGCTGCCACGGCTTGCGGGCCGTGCCCTCCGCCGCCAGTTCCACCCGGTGGCCCAGCTCCCGCAGCGCGTCCATCAGCTCGGCGGGGGTCTTCGGCTCGGCGCCGGCGAGCAGCAGGTCCCGGACGATCCGGCCCTTGGTCGCCTTGTTGAAGTGGCTGACCACCGTGCGCCTGCCGTCGCGCTCCTGGAGCACCCGGACGGTCGCGGTCCGGGAGGCCACCTCGCCGGCGGGCTTCCAGGCGGCGGCGTACGCGGAGCTGCGCAGGTCCAGCACCAGCCCGTCCGCGACCTCGGGGAGCACGGGGGCCATCGCGCTCCGCCAGTACGCTCCGAGCGCCCCCAGCCCGGGAAGCTTGACGCCCATCGAGCAGCGGTAGGACGGGATCGGGTCGGAGATCCGCACGGCGCCCCAGAGACCGGAGAACACGAGCAGCGAACGCGCGGCCCGGTCGTACGCGGCGGCGTCCAGGGTGGCCAGGCCCAGGTTGTCGAACAGCACCCCGGTGTACACCTCGCCCGCCGGGCGGGCACCGGCCGTCGGCAGCCCGGCGTTCTTGGCGATCTCGCCGCGCAGGCCCGGGGAGAGGCCGAGCACCCCGGCCGCGGTGTCCTCGTCGCCCCGGCACAGGCCCACCAGCGCGTCCAGCACCGCGCCGCGCGCCGCCGTCAGCCCGGGCAGCGACAGCCGCTCCAGCGCCACCGGCCCGCCGTCCCCGGAAACGGCCTTGCCCTCCGAGGGCGGCAACAGCACCAGCACAGCGGACTCCTCAACGATCTGCGGCGGACGAACCCCGCAACCCTACTGCGGCCGCCCCGGCCCCCAGTGCCACGCAGAGCGGCGAGTAGTACCGCACGTTCAGCCGCCGGAACCGCTCCGAGCGCTCGCCGGCCCGCCCGAACACCACCGGCCCGGCCACCCCGCGCGCCAGCAGCACCCCCGCCACCGTCCGCACCCCGGCCCGGCGCAGCCGCCGCGGGCCCACCCGGGGCAGCACCCCGGCCTCCGCCCCCACCAGGTACGCCCCCGCGCCCAGCGCCCCCGCCACCGCCAGGCACGCGGCCGCCGGCGGCACCCCCTCGCCCTTCCCCACCACGGTGTCCGCGAACTCCTCAGGGGACCCCAGCGGCCACGGCGTCACCGCCCACACCGCGTGCAGCACCCCGGTCACCCCCAGCGCCGCGGCCACCGCGGCCCCGGCCGGCTTCACCACACCCATCGTCCGAACCCCCTTCGTACCCGGTCGGTCCCCCCACCGTACGAGTGCTTACGCCGCCCCGGTCCGCCGCGCCCACCCCCGCCGCCGGGGCGTCACGACCCGCCACCCGTACGCGCCGAACAGCCGCCCCGGGCCGCCCCGCGGTGGGAGGATCGACCCGTGCCCGACCCCCAGTCCCGTGCCGCCGCCGCGCCCGCGCCCGCGCCTGTGCCCGCGCCCGGGCGCCGCCGCCGTCTGCTCGTCCTGGCGATCTGCTGCCTGAGCCTGTTCATCGTCGGCCTCGACAACACCGTGGTGAACATCGCACTGCCGGTGATCCAGCGGGACCTGGACGCCCCGGCGTCCGGGCTGCAGTGGATCATCGATGCCTACACCCTGGTACTGGCCTCGCTGCTGATGCTGTTCGGCTCGGTGGCCGACCGCTTCGGCCGCCGCCGGGTGTTCCAGACCGGCCTGGTCTGCTTCGCGCTCGGCTCGCTGCTGTGCAGCCTCGCGCCGAGCCTGGGCTGGCTGGTGGTGTTCCGGGCGCTCCAGGCGGTGGGCGGCTCGATGCTCAACCCGGTGGCGATGTCGATCATCACCAACACCTTCACCGACCCCAAGGAGCGGGCCCGGGCGATCGGCGTCTGGGGCGGCGTGGTCGGCATCTCGATGGCGCTCGGCCCGCTGCTCGGCGGCTTCCTGGTGGACGGCGCCGGCTGGCCGTCGATCTTCCTGATCAACGTCCCGGTGGCGCTCGCCGCCATCGCGCTGACCGCCCGCTACGTCCCGGAGTCCCGCGCGCCCCGGCCGCGCCGGCTGGACCCGGTGGGGCAGCTGCTGATGATCGTGCTGCTCGGCTGCGGCACCGCCGCGATCATCGAGGGCCCGGCCAACGGCTGGACCTCCCCGCTGATCCTGGCGCTCGCCGCCACCGCCGCGGCCGCGCTGATCGCCTTCCCGCTCTGGGAGCGGCGGGTCGCCGAGCCGCTGGTGGACCCGCGGTTCTTCGCCAGTGTGCCGTTCACCGCCGCCACCGTCACCGCGGTCTGCGCCTTCGCGGCGCTCGGCGGCTTCCTCTTCCTCAACACCCTCTACCTCCAGAACGTCCGTCACTACAGCCCGGTCGAGGCCGGCCTGTGGACGCTGCCGATGGCCGGGATGATGCTGGTCTGCGCTCCGCTGTCCGGACGGATCGTCGCGAGCCGGGGCCCGCGCCTGCCGCTGGTCACGGCCGGGCTCGGGATCGCCGCGAGCGGACTGCTGCTCACCCGCCTGGCCGCCGACTCCCCGCCGGCCCTGCTGCTGGCCGCGTACGGGCTGTTCGGCTTCGGCTTCGGCCTGGTGAACGCGCCGATCACCAACTCCGCCGTCTCCGGCATGCCGCGCGCCCAGGCGGGCGTCGCGGCCGCGGTCGCCTCGACCAGCCGTCAGGTCGGCCAGTCGCTGGGCGTGGCGGTGATCGGCACGGTCGTCACCGCGGCCGTGGTCGGCCCGGTCGCGACGGGTTTCGCCCCGGCCAGCCACGTCGGCTGGTGGATCCTGGTCGGCCTCGGCGGCGCCGTCCTCGCCCTCGGCCTGGTCTCCACCACGGCCCGGGCGAGCGCGACGGCGGCCCGGGTGGCCGCCCGCCTCGGCTCCGAGGCACCGGCCGTCCGGTCCGGTGTACGGGAGGCGCCGCCCGAGCGGCTACGATGACCACTACGGCGGAAGAGCCGGCCGGGCGGTCGCGACGGGTCCCAGACCCGCCGAGGAACGTCCGGGCTCCACAGAGCAGGGTGGTGGGTAACGCCCACCCGGGGTGACCCGCGGGACAGTGCCACAGAAAACAGACCGCCCACCGCTTCGCGCGGTGGGTAAGGGTGAAACGGTGGTGTAAGAGACCACCAGCGACCGGGGTGACCCGGCCGGCTAGGTAAACCCCACTCGGAGCAAGGTCAAGATCGGTGCCCTCGGGCACCGTGCGCGGACGTTTGAAGGCTGCTCGCCCGAGTCCGCGGGTGGACCGCACGAGGCTGTCGGCAACGGCAGCCCTAGATGGATGGCCGCCTCCCCGGGCCGCGCAAGCACCCCGGGAGACAGAACCCGGCGTACAGGCCGACTCTTCCGTCGCCTAGCTTGAATGAGGCCCCCTGACCTGCAAAACAGCAGGTCAGGGGGCCTTTTTCTATTGCCCACCCCACGTTGTCATTCCAGGGGTGGTTCTGCCTGTTCAGGCCCGTTTCTCAGCGCTCTGTGGCGATGATGTGGCGCCGGTGGCGGCCGGGTCTACCGCTCCGTCTGCCCAAGGACCAGGTCCCGGTACGGGAGGGAAACCGTCGGGTGGCCGACGATGCCCAGGGCCTTCTCGATCTCCTCGACCAGTTCGGCGGCGCCGTCCGGGGTGGCCCGGATCACTTCCGTCTCCACGAAGACACCTGCCCCGGCCACGGTGTCGATGCTGACGGAGGCACCGGGAATCTCCGGGTGGCGGTGGGTGACGCGGGTCTTCACCACCCGGACCAGCTCCCGCATGCCGATGTTCTGAAGAAGCCGCTCGGCACTGATCGCCTGCGCGGCCCCGGCGAGGACCGCGTTCGTCTCGGCCTTGGACACCATGTCGTCCTCGCGGTGCGTGGTGTCGTTGGAAGCGGGCTTGTAGGTGATCTCGGCGAAGTCGCCCCGTCGCCGGACCCGCAGGCACTCGACTGTCTGCATGAAGTCGACGTCCGGCCGACTGTAGTAGGTGTCCTCCTCGGTCACGGGCGCTTCCGTCAGGTAGCCGAGTTCGGCGAGCAGCCGCGTGACGCCGCTGCCGTCGTCGGGAAGCTCCCGCTTGCGCTCCACCTCAGTGGTTTCTGTCATGCCGGTCATTCTCCCGAGTTCACTGCCGCGTACATCCGGGCCAGGCTCGCGTGACTGCACCATCGCTGGACCGAGTCCATCGCCTTTCCCAAGGTGTCCGAATCGGCGAGGGGAACGTTCGAGAAGAGCACCAGTTGCTTGGCGTCCCGCAGCGGGTTCGGCAGAGCCCGCCGCAGGTACCGGTTGTAGTAGCCCCGATCCCGCTGGGTCACGTCCGACACCTGCACGGGCATCAGGACGGTCCGGTCCGGCCGGCTCGCCTCGGTGGAGCTGACCGCGAACGCGGCGAGCAGTGTGTCGAGCGTCATGTAGGCGTAGGTCTCACGACCCTCCCGGGTGGTCCAGTGTTCCCAGATCACCCGGCACTCCCCGCCGCCACGCTCCGCCGTGGCGAGGAACTGAGAGAGCGCGATGTCCGTGCACTCGTCGAAGATGTCCCCGTCCACCGTGAAGTGGTCGCCGTAGCGCTCGCTCAGGGCGAGCATCATGCGCTTCTGTGACTCGGGCAGCCACTCGGCGTCCGTCAGGCGGTAGTGCACCCGCTTGCGCCCCGTCCGGGCGTCGATCCAGTCCGCAGCCATCTGCCCGTCGAGGAACGGCACGAAGCCGAGAGCCCCGGACCGCCAGACGTGATCCCGGAAGGTGATGTAGTGCCGCTGCACCTCGCGGAAGATCCCGACCGGCGCGGAGACGAACACGGCAGTCCCGGTCGCGAGCTCACCGACCGGGACGATGCGGGAGTCCTGGCGGGTGACCACCTCGTCGTGGGCGCCGTGGTACGGGTGCGTCCCCTCCCGGAGGTACTGCGGCAGGAACATCCGGAGGAACTGGATCCAGGACCTCGCGGCATAGGTCTGCACCGAGCGTTCGTGCAGCGACGCACCGTCGACGGCGTACACGTCGCGATAGGCGAAGAGTCCGCCCGGCCGGAGCACGGTCGGGATGGTGCGGATCATCGAGTGCAGCCCGTTGTACCCGCCGCCGTAGCTGTAGACCTCGTGCAGCAGTGCGGACGCGCTGATCACGTCGACGGGTTCCGGCAGCAGCGTAGCGATGTCCTGCGCGAACCCACTGACCAGTTCGACCGTGCCCACCTTGCGGAACTCGGTCATCGCCTCGCTGAGCGAAGCGGACACCACCCCGGGAACCTCCACGAGCGTGAGGTCCACGTCTCGGTGCGTGCTGCCGTTCGTGGCCAGCTGCGAAGCAAGGAAGGTGACCGCCGAGCCTCCGCCCGGCCCGATCTCGACCGCCTTGGGGCGGTCGCTCTGAACCCGCTGGAGGGCCTGGTAGGCCAGGAAGCCCTTCTCCTCCCCGTGCGCGTTCGCGGCCACGTCGAGGTAGCCGGCATTCGTCTTCGTCTCGGTGGCGAACTTCGATCCGTTCAACTGTCCACCCCAGAAGTTGAGTTGGTTTGCTGGATCGCTTACTCGGAGGTCTTCGCTCGGGCGGCATCGAGCTTCCGCCGCAGCCGGAACCGCCGTGCGAGCTGACGCCGATGAGGGCTGAACATCGTCACGGGCCAGGTGAACTGGAGGTGCACGCCCCACAGCCAGGCGAGCGTGTTGCGCGGTTCCGTGACCAGCGAGCGAAGGGTGCGGCCGATGACGACCGTGCGTGTGGGCCTCACGAGGTGGGCCCCTCCTGGGTCCGACGCGGACGGTCGGGGCCGTAGACGGGAACCAGCTCCGGCGTCCTCCCGGTCTGCTCGATCTCGCTGGGCAAGGTGGTCCACTCGATGCCGCCTCGGCGCGGGCGAAGGTAGGCCAGGCCTCCCCTCGTCTCCATGTAGACGCCCTCGCCACCACGATTGGCGCGGTCCTTGACGACCTCGCCGATCTGCGGCTGGTAGATCCCCGCGTGAGACCGCTTGCGAACCGCCACTACAGCTCCCTAGAGCACCTGCTTCGTGTCCTAGGTCAGAAGGTAGAGCAGTGAGAAGTGCTTTCGGCTCGAATGTCGGCGCACTAGTGTGCTCCTGAGTGACTATCACCTCGACTGAGGAGTAGCGCATGGCCAGCCCCAAGACGTTCACCGCGATCGCTGACCACTACCGGCAGGCGATCCTCACGGGCGAACTCGTGTCCGGTGAGAAGCTCCCCACGAACAGGGAGATGTGCCAGCGGTGGAACGTGGCGACAGCAACCGTCAGTAGGGCCTTGAACCAGCTGCTGGTTGAAGGACTCATCAGGACCAGCCCCCGTGGAACCTTCGTGGCGGACGAAGCGACAGCAACCGCAACAGGACGGGACCGGCTGTCGATGGTCCAGCGGCTGAGGTCCAGCCTGATGGAAGGGGAGACCAGCCGGGTGACGGCTGCCGAGTTGGTTGTCCCGCCGTTGTACGTGCAGGACATCTTCAATCTCGACCCCGGCGACCAGCTTGTTCGACGTGAGTACGTCGCGGGCCGGGGCAAGACCAGGACGATGCTGGCAGTGGTCTGGTATCCGGCGCACTTCGCGGCCCTGGTTCCTGACTTGCTCTCGACGGCCCCCAGCAAGAACGCGGGGCTGACCGCGAAGGTGCTCGATGCGTCCGGCCGGACGATCACGCATGCCCGGGACGACATGCACGCCCGGGAGTGCGATGCCCGGGAGGCATCGGCACTGGGGCTCCGTGTGGGATCGCCGGTACTGGGCGGCGTCCACCGCTGGTCGGATGACGAAGGTGTGATCGAGTTCGGCCTATGGGTCGTGCCGACACGCGTCACGATCGGCTACGAGTACGGCTCCTGAGCCACTACCGAACGAAAGAACCGCCCCGGCTTGGAAGGCCGGGGCGGTTTGCTATCGGCATGTAGCTCCGGCGATCCAGTACACCTGCGGGACCTGGCGAGACCTCCTGGACGACACCGGCCTTCTCGGCGGTGATGACGTCCGCGGCGTCGACGGCGCAGCGGTACTCCATGCCGGTACCGACCAGCGGAG